>CAXUFI010000068.1:0-10482 GCA_964250245.1 uncultured bacterium | reverse complement strand
CGTCTGGGCTTGGCTCGCGGCGGCGCTCGTTTCGATCGTCGCCGCCGGCGAGTTCTACGATCGCCAATTCGTGCTCGTGGAGCCGCCGGCCGCACTGCTCGGAGCGATGGGCTTACGCGTCGCGCTGGACTACGTCGCCGCTCGCGCGCCGGCGCGACGGCGCATCGCCGTCGCGCTCGTCTTCGTCGCAACGTTCGCCTTGCACGATTACTGGGAAGCGGCGCAAGCCCTCGGCATCGCGTACCACCGTACCGTTCGCGGCGAGCCGGCCTATCGCGCCGGGGAGTACGCGCGAGTCAGCTCGGCGCTGCGCGCGATGCCGCTCGGTTCGCTCTTCGTCATTCAACTCTCGCCGCTGCTCTACGACGACGCCGGTCTCGCCAGTCCGACGCGTTTCCCCTACACCGATCACTTGCTCGACGCGCGGCTCTCCGCGATGACGGGCGTCGACGGTCGCACCGAGTTGGCTCGCATCTTCGCCGCCCGGCCGTGCGTGATCGTCGCCGGCAAGGTGGACGAGCCGCGCTTCGACCCGGCCGCCGTTCGTCTCGTCCGGGAACGTCTCGCGCGAGATTACCGTCCCGTCGAGCGGCTCGGCGAACGGACGACGATTTACGTGCGCGACGACGCGGACGCGCCGCCGAAGTGCCCCAAACGATCGAGCACGAGGTAGATGGACGCGATGTGGCTCGCTACGTCGATCGTTCCGTCGCGCACGTACCGCAACAATTCCTCGAACGTCGCGAGCTCTACCGTGATTTCTTCCGTAGCGTCGAGCGCTTGCGCCCGAAGCGCCCGCGCGTCGCGCGCGATATAGAGATGATAACGCGTCGTCGCGTTCGTCGGATCGAAGACGTAGGCGCCCACGTATTCCAGCGTCGCGGCGTCGGCGACGTAACCCGTTTCTTCGGCCAGCTCCCGCAGCGCGCAAGTCGCCGCCGCTTCGCCCGGTTCGAGGCCGCCGGCCGGCAGTTCGAGCTCGAAGGCGCCGATGCCGTGCTTATATTGGCGTACGAGAACGACGCGTCCGTCGGGCGCGATCGCGAACACCACGGCGAAACCGAGCGACTCGCGCACGTAGTACGGCTCGATCTCGAGCCCGTTCGGCAACGCGACGCGGTCGCGCCGCAGCCGCAAGTGCGGCGTATCGATGACGACGTCGCTCTCGACGATCCGCCAGCGGCCGCGTTCGGGTAGCACGAATTAGTTTACGTCGCGCAAGCGCAAAGACTCAAGCCGCCGCACGGCAAATTATCGCCGGATACCTTTTGCGTGGACGGGGCCGAAGACCATCGAAGCGTTACGAATCGGGCAACCTTATCAGACGACGTACGGCACACTTTGGAAAGATGGAACGTATTTTCCGCGCGGCACCGGCGTGCTCGTTACGGGTCTGCATCTCGAACAGGGCTTTTGCGTCCGCTTTCCGGCCGAGGTGGACGGTGAGCCGCTCGAGACGTGGGAGGATTGGGCGGAGACCGATTTCCTCGCCGAAGACGGCTCCGTCGACGGCACGGCCGACCTGTCGGCGGCCGTGCTGGCCGAAGCGCGCGAGGTGCTCGATGAAGAGGAAGACGGCACGCATCTGCACCTGCACGAGAGCGACGACTAGCGCTAACGAGGAGCCGAATCGAGAGCGCGCGCGACGCGGTCGAGTTCGACTAGATGCGAAAAACACCCAGCCAGACATCGAGGAATAGCCAGCCAAATTCGGAACGTTCGAGCCCCACCCGCTCGCTTGAAAGGATGACGATTGCCGTGCCGCAGTTTGCCGATGCTCGAGAGCTCGAACGTCTTTGGGGTTCCGATCCGCGTTGGCAGGGGATCAGGCGGCCCTACGCCGGAGCGGACGTCGTGCGGCTGCGCGGCTCGGTGGCGATCGATTACACGCTCGCGCGCCTCGGAGCGCAGCGGCTCTGGATGCTGCTTTCGAACGAACCGTACGTCGCCGCGCTCGGCGCGATGACCGGCGGCCAGGCGACGCAGGCGATTAAGGCCGGTTTGAACGCCGTCTACCTCTCCGGCTGGCAAGTCGCCGCCGATGCCAATGCCGCCGCGCAAACCTATCCCGACCAAAGCCTCTACCCCGCGAATTCCGCGCCGGCGCTCGTGAAGCGCATCAACAACGCATTCGCGCGCGCGGATCAAATCGCGACGATGGAAGGCAAGAACGACGTTCACTATTACGCGCCGATCGTCGCCGATGCCGAAGCCGGTTTCGGCGGCGCGCTGAATTGCCACGAGATCATGAAGGCGTTCATCGAGGCCGGCGCCGCGGGCGTGCATTTCGAAGACCAGCTCGCGTCGGAGAAGAAGTGCGGCCACATGGGCGGCAAGGTGCTAGTCCCGACGAAGACCGCCGTCCGCAACCTCGTGGCCGCGCGGCTGGCGGCGGACCTACTCGGCGTCTCGACGCTGATCGTCGCGCGCACCGACGCGAACGGCGCACGTTTGATCACGAGCGATATCGATCCGGCCGATGCCGCATTCATCACGGGCGAACGCACGGAAGAGGGGTTCTTCCGCCTGAGCGGCGGCCTCGATGCGGCGATCGCGCGCGGTATCTCGTACGCGCCGTACGCCGATCTCATCTGGTGCGAGACGTCCGAGCCGAACCTCGCCGAAGCCGAACGGTTCGCGAGCGAGCTGCACGCGAAGTATCCCGGCAAGTGGCTCGCGTACAACTGCTCGCCGTCGTTCAATTGGAAACTCAAACTCTCACCGGCCGACATCGCGACGTTCGCGCAACAACTCGCCGCGATGGGTTACAAGTTCCAGTTCATCACGCTCGCCGGATTTCACGCGCTCAACCATTCGATGTTCCAACTCGCCAAGGAGTATAAGGCGCGCGGCATGGCCGCCTATGCGGACCTGCAGCAAGAAGAGTTCGCCGCGGAGCAGGACGGTTACGCGGCGACGCGTCATCAGCGCGAAGTCGGGACGGGCTATTTCGACGAAATCGCGCAAGTCGTCGCCGAAGGGAAATCCTCGACGACGGCGCTGCACGGCTCGACCGAGCAAGATCAGTTCGCGGAGGTCGCGCTGGCCGGCGCCGTTCCCTAACGCGGCGCCCCACCGATATTCCCGAGCGGCTGGACCGGCTGCCGTGGAGCCGGTGGCACACGACGATCGTCGTGGGCCTCGGCGTCACGTGGATCCTCGACGGACTCGAAGTGACCGTCGTCGGCTCGCTCGGGGCCCGGTTGGAAGACGCGAACACGCTCGCGCTCTCCGCGCAGGCGATCGGTTTCGCCGCAACGTCCTATCTACTCGGAGCGGTCGCGGGTTCGCTCGCGTTCGGCTATCTCACGGACCGTTACGGCCGCAAGAAGCTCTTTCTCATCACGCTCGCGTGGTACGTCGCCGCGACGTTGCTCACGGCGTGCAGCTGGAACCTCGCGAGTTTCATCGCGTTTCGCGCACTGACGGGGTTCGCCATCGGCGGCGAGTATTCGGCGATTAACTCGACGATCGACGAGCTCATCCCGGCCGCCCATCGCGGCTGGGTCGATCTCGCGATCAACGGCACGTTTTGGTTCGGCGCGATCCTGGGCAGCGGCGCGAGCATCGTGCTGCTCGATCCGCACGTGATCGACCAGCGCTTCGGCTGGCGCCTGGCCTTCGGCCTGGGCGCCGTGCTCGCGATCGGCATCGTCTTCATCCGCAGCGGCATCCCCGAAAGCCCGCGCTGGCTGATGACGCACGGCCGTCTGGATGAAGCCGACGCCACCCTCGCGGCGATCGAAGCGCGGGTGCGGGCGCAACGCCCGGCATGGCGGCCCGGGCCGCCGCGGCCCGCGACGCTCGTCGACACCGGGCGCCGTCACGGGTTTGCCGATATCTGGACGGCGATGGTGCGCACGTATCCCCGCCGCACGATCGTCGTTTTCTCGCTGATGATCGCGCAAGCGTTCTTATACAATGCCTTTTTCTTCACGAACGCGCTCGTGCTGACGTCGTTCTTCGCCGTGCCGGCGGCGGCCGTCGGCTATTACACGTTGCCGTTCGCCTGCGGCAACCTGCTCGGCGCGCTCGTGCTCGGTCCGGCCTTCGACCGGATCGGCCGCAAACCGATGATCGCCGGTACGTACGGCGTCTCGGGTCTGCTGCTCTTGGGCACGGGCGTGCTCTTCGTAACGGGTCGCTTAGATGCGGTGACGATCACCGTCTGCTGGTCGATCACGTTCTTCATCGCGTCGGCGGGGGCGAGTGCGGCCTATCTCACCGTCAGCGAAATCTTTCCGCTCGAGATACGCGCCATGGCGATCGCACTCGTCTACAGCGCCGGCACGCTCGCCGGCGGCGCGCTCGGGCCGGCCTTTTTCGGAGCTTTGGTCGCGACGAAGCGGCCGTCGGCCGTGCTGGCCGGCTACGTCGTGGCCGCGACGCTCATGCTCGGCGCCGCGCTCGTCGAGCTTACGCTCGGCGTCGAGGCGGCGGGACGCGCGCTCGAGGAGGTCGCGCCGCCGCTCGCTTACGCCGGCACGAGCACCGCGACGGGGAACGAGTCGAGCACGTCGGCCGCCCGGAGATAAGCGCCCGCCTCGTCGGTTCGCACGCCGATCTCGCGGCCGGTGAAGCGGTCGATGAAACGCGTCGCTTCGACGTTGCGTAAGCGCACCGTCTCGTCGCCGTACGCGACCCCCGGTGCGCCGTCGCGCGATTTGAACACGCTGCGCATCAGGCGCGGGACGACGACGACGATGTCGCCGCGGGCATAGGAGATCAACTGCTCGGCGCGCATCCCCGTCGTCTCGAACTGCGTGTAGGCGCCGGTCGCGAAGACGGGCCGTTCCCGGCGCAGCTGCAGCAGCCGCCACGTTACGAACAGCTTGACGCGTCCGTCGGGCCAGGCGCGCAGGAGTTCGTTCGCGAGCGCCTCGCTATCGCCGGCCTCGACGCGGCCGCGCAATTCACCCACCGTCGCGTGGCGCGCATCGTAATCGACCGGCCGCCGATTGTCCGGATCGACGAGCGAGAGATCCCAAAGCTCGCAACCCTGATAGATATCGGGGACGCCGGGCGACGTCAACTTGAGCGTGACTTGCGCGAGGCTCGACAGCGCGCCGAGGGTGGCGCACTCGCGCGCGAGCGTCCGCAGATCGCGCAGGAACGGACTGCGGGGCGCGGCGCCGAGGATGTCGCGCGCGAAGCCGATGGCGGCCGTCTCGTACGCTTCGTTGGGATTGGTCCAGCTCGTGCGATACTTCGCCTCGCGCAGCGCCTTGCGCAGATACGCTTCGATCCGCTCGAGATACGCCGCGAGTTCCGCGTCGTCGAACGTCTCCTGGTCGAGCCAAGCCGTCGGCCACGTGCCGAGCAATATTTGATAGATGAAGTATTCGTCATTGTCGGTCGGCGCCGGGGCGTCGTCGACGACGCTCTTGCGCTCCGCGTTGAAGCGGCTCCAACGGCGGATCGTGCGGTCCCAGACCGCCGGCATCTCCGAGAGGGCGTCGATGCGCGTGCGCGTGTCTTCGCCGCGCTTGTGATCGTGCGTGGCGGTCGCGAGCATGGCGTATGGGAAATCGCGCGCGCGCTCGCTATTGGCCCGGTGAAAGGCGAACACGGTCGTTCCGAAACGGCGCGGATCGCCCCCGACCTCGTTGAGTGAGACGAGTCTCACGTACCGGTAAAAGGCCGTGTCTTCGACCGCTTTCGCCATCACCGGACTCGTGTATTGCTGGAACTTCATCGTGAAGCGAAGCACGGCGCGCCGGTCGTAATTGGGCGAAACCTCGGCGGCGCGCATCATGAGCAGACTCTCGATAAATTCGAAGACGCGTTCGTCGCCGAGGTCGCTGCTCTTGCGCGCCGCCGCGAGCGCCCATTCGATGAAGCGCCGGTCGCCTTCCTCGACGTCTTCGCTCGTAACGTAGGTGCGGTAGACGGGAAACGCGGCGACCGTCTCCACGAGCGCGTCGCGCAGCACGTTGAACGTGTAGTCGTTGGAGCGCCGGTCGAGTTTCGCGAGCCGGTCGAGCATGGTCGCGAGCACTTCGAGTTCGCTCGCGAGCGACGTCCGGATGATGTCCTTCTTGGCGCGGTTCGCGAATTGCTCGAACGTCCCCGAGATGCGGGCGAATTGCCGGTAGAGCCGGTCGAACGCGTTCTCCGCGTTCGCGTCGACGAAGACGCCGTTGACGAGATTCATGAAGTCGTAGCCGGTCGTGCCCGCGATCCGCCAATCTTTGCGCAGGTGTTCGAAACGCGCGAGGATCTTTTCGACGACGAGGTACTGCGGGTGGCCGAGCGCCGCTGCCCGGTCTTGCAAGAGCTCGCAATAACCGCCCGGATTGTATAAGCCGTCCACGTGATCGATGCGCAGGCCTTGCACGCGTCCCGAGCCGATCAATTCGAAGACTAAGCGGTGGGTCGCGGCGAGCACTTCCGCGTCCTCGACGCGAACGCCGGCGAGATCGTTTACGTCGAAGAAGCGCCGGTAGTTAATCTCATCCGCCGAGACGCGCCAGTACGCCAGGCGATAGTGCTGCTGTTGGAGGAGCGCGTCGAGCCGGTCGACGGCGCTCGGGTCGGCGGTCGTATCGAACCGGGCGAGCGCGGCCTCGATCGCCGCGCGCGTCGGACCATCGGCGGCGGCGCCGGTCAGCTCCGTCTTGAGCTCGAGCGCGCGATCGCGCGAAGCTTCGCCGAATTCGGCGGCGAGCGCCCGCAACGCCCAACCTTCGTTCGCGACGTTCTCCGCCGCGAGCGAGAGCAGTTCGCCATAGGATTTCGTCGCGAGCGGGAAGCGCTTGTCGAAATAAACGATGGCGAACGTGCCCGTCTGCGGCTCGAAATCGAGCTTCAATTCGCCGCGTTCGAGAACGGGTCCATAATAATCGCCGAGCGAGGGGATGAGAACTTTCCCCCGCATCTCGCTGCGCAGCGGGTGCCAATCGATATCGAAGAAGTCGCCGTAGGGCGACGCTTCGCCCCATTCGAGAACGTCTTGCCACCACGGGTTCTCGACGCCGATCCCCATGTGGTTGGGGACGAAATCGAGCAGATGCCCGAGCCCCGCCGCCTGCGACGCGTCGATCAACGCGGCATGCTCTTCCGGCGTACCGATCTCGGGGTTGAGGCTGTTGGGATCGGTAACGTCGTAGCCGTGTTCGCTGCCCGGACGCGCCTTGAGATACGGCGAGGCGTACAGATAACCGATACCGAGGTCGGCGAGGTACGGCACGATCCGCCGCGCGTCCTCGAAGCGGAACTTCGGCGTGAATTGCAGGCGGTACGTCGAGAGCGGGTTTTCGGTAATCCCGTTTACTGCAACGTCCACCGCACGCTCCATGGCGGGAAGACGGCCGCCGGCACCGGCTCGTGCGTCGAGAAGAGCACCGTCGACCCCGCCCGAGCGTCGAAGCCGTGCCCTTCGCTATCGCCGAGGTTCGCTTCGAGCGCGAGCGTGCCGCCGCCGTCGAGTGCGAAGCGCGCGCTTAAGCCGCGGGCGCCGAGTACTTCGAAGGACGCGTCGGGACCGTCGAGACCGCGCACCCGCGGCGCGATCTCGTCGCGCCGGATCGCGAGCAGCTTGCGGTAGTAGGCGAGCCACCCCGCGTGGGGTTCGTCGCCGCGTTCGTTCCAGCGCAGCGTACTGCGCTCGAACGTCTCCACGGCCGCCGGATCGGGGATCCGATCGCGCTGCGCGGGGTCGGCGAACGCCGCGAAGGCGCCGAACTCGTTACGGCGGCCCTCGGTTACCAGGCGCGCGAGTTCGGGCTCGAAATCGCAAAAGAAGAGGAACGGCGAACTCGCGGCCCACTCTTCGCCCATGAACAGCAGCGGCGGCGAGGGCGCGAGCAGATACGCGCCCAGGAGCGCGCGCACCGCCGCGGCCGGCGCGATGTTCGCGATGCGGTCGCCGAAGGGGCGGTTACCGATCTGATCGTGATTTTGCAGGAACGTCACGAACGAACCGAGCGGCAGCGCCGCGCTCGGCGTGCCGCGCGACTCGCCCTTATTTTTCGAGAGCTCGCCCTGGTACGCGAACCCTTGCGTCAGCGTACGCCCGAAACGCGCGACCGTCTCGTCGGCGTAGTCCATATAGTAGCCGTCTTTTTCGCCCGTGGCGAGCACGTGCATGACGTGGTGCTCGTCATCGTTCCACTGCGCCCGGAACGAATCGTGCAGCAGCGGCGCTTCGTTATTCTCGTTCTCGAGCACCAGGTGCAGCGGTCGATCCGAGCGCTCGTGCACGGTGTGCGCCAATTCGCGTAAGAAACGGCGGTCGGCGCCGTCGTAGATGGCGTGCACCGCGTCGAAGCGCAAACCGTCGAAACGATATTCTTGCGTCCAATAGAGTGCGTTCTCGATGAAGAACGCGCGCACGTCGTCGCGCTCGGGCGCCTCGACGTCGATCGCCGCGCCCCACGGCGTTTTATGACGTTCGGTGTAGAACGTCGGGGCGTAGCCGTGCAGGTAATTTCCCTCCGGTCCGAAGTGATTGTAGACGACGTCGAGGTAGACGTTGAGCCCGTGACCGTGTGCCGCGACGATGAACTCCTTAAGTTGTTCGGGAGTCCCGTAATTGCGCGTCGGCGCATACGGCAGCACGCCGTCGTAACCCCAGTTGCGGGCGCCCGGAACTTCCGCGAGCGGCATGAGTTCGACCGCGGTGATGCCGAGTGCGGCGAGCTCTCCTAATTTCGCTTGCGCCGCCGCGTAGGTCCCTTCCGGCGTGAACGTGCCGAGGTGCAGCTCGTAAAAGACGTGCTCGTTCCAAGGGCGGCCCGGCCACGGATCTTGCGGCCAAGCGAACGCGCCCGGATCGACGACGACGCTCGCACCGTGCACGCCGTCGGGCTGGAAACGGGAGGCCGGATCGGGGACGCGCGTCTCGGCGCCGTCGAGAATGTATGCGTAGCGCGCACCCGCGCGCGCACCGGCGACGACCGTTTCGAACCAGCCCGAGCCGAGCGCCTGCAGCGCGACGACGCGTTCCGCGCCGCCTTCGGCGAGCGCGAGTTCGACGCGCGAAGCGGCGGGAGCGTACAAACGAAAGCGGACACCGTCACTCGTCAATTGCGAACCGAACGGCATCTCATGAGAAAAGATGCGGGACATCCCAGCGTTGATACCCGCAAGCCCGCGACGTCTAACCGCCGCGACCGTAGGCCGGCGCCGGGAGGGGCAAGGAGTCGGGCTCGCGCCGCGGGTAGGTTGCGTCCGTGAGCCGCGGTCCCGCACACTGCTTTCTCTATCGCGGCACGCGCCGGCCGGAAATCGTGGCCGAGCTTGCGGATATCAGCGAACTGATCCGCGAGCCGGACGTCCTGATTTGGTTCGACATCGTGCAACCGCAGCCCGACGATCTCGAGCTGATTCGCGAAGAGTTCGGTCTGCATCCGCTCGCGATCGAAGATGCCGTTAAAGCGCACGAGCGCGCCAAAATCGAATCGTACGGCGCGTACGTTTTCCTCGTCGTGCACGCCGCGGCGCTCGCTCGCGAAACGCTCGCCATCCACGAGATCGCGATCTTCGCCGGAAAACAGTTCGTCGTCACGGTGCGCGCGGCGCCCGAATATCCGATTTCGGAAGTTATCAAGCGCTGGCACGATCCGCACGGCGGCTTGCGCCACGGCAGCGTCGCCCTGCTTCACACGATTCTCGACACGATCGTCGACGGGTATTCTCCGATCGTAGCGGCCTTCGAGCAACGCATCGACGGTTTAGAGGCGGCCTTCTTTGAGGAGCGGCAGATCTCCGTAACCGCGATGTTAGAGGTTTCCGCGATGAAGAAAGATCTCGGCCGCTTCCGGCGCGCGATTCTGCCGATGCGCGAGATCCTCGCCTTTCCGCTACGCGGCGACGACGATTTCTTCGCGCGCTCCGACATCCCGTATTTCCGCGACGTCCACGACCATGTTTTGCTGGCGATCGATCAGGCCGAATGGACGCGCGATCTCGTCAATAATATGGTGGAGACGCAGTTTTCGATCGCCACCAACCGCTCGAACGACGTTTCCAAGCAATTGACGATCATCGCGACGATCTTCTTGCCGCTCACGTTCGTCACCGGGTTCTTCGGCCAAAATTTCGGCGTGCTCGTCGATTGGATTAAATCCGAAGCGAGCTTCTGGGTGTGGGGCATCGGCACCGAGGTCGGCGCGCTGCTCGCCCTCGTCATCTTCTTTAAACGCCGCGGCTGGTTTTAGCGAAGTCTCGCGAATTCGTTGCCGGGCGCCGCGCGCCGAATTGAAGCGTAGCACCGCCGGCGAAACCATGAAGTGGGAGGCTGCTGCGAGAACGGCCGCCCATGAAGTGTCGCGCTCGCGCCTTTTTCCCGGCGAGTACGCTGGCGCTCGCGGCCGTGACGACTGTGGCGAGTGTAGCCGCTGCTAAGACGCTCGTTGCATCGCAATTCGCCGGCAGCAACGGCATGAATACCGAATTCGCCTATCACGACCGGCCCGAGGAATACGCTCGGGCCGCGATCGTCGCCGACCTCTCGTTCCTGCACGTCGGCGGCTTGCGCGC
>CAXUFI010000067.1:0-10689 GCA_964250245.1 uncultured bacterium | reverse complement strand
CCGGAACGGCGAGCGCGAGCGCGCTCGCGCGCGAGACGCCGCGGCGTGGCGCGAGATCCCACGTCAGCATGACGAGCAGTACCGCGGACATCACGCCGAACGCCGCCGCGAACGACTCGGAAAAGCGTGCGAGCAACGTCCCGGGGCGCAGCAACATGAAGCCGGCGAGTCCGACGCCGAGCCCGACAAAGCTTAGCGGCAGCGTCCGCCGGATGGCGCCCATCTCCGGCGAGTCGGCGATCGCGTGCAAACGCGCGACGAGGGCTGCCGCCGGCGCGCTCCTTGGCGATTGCGGTTCTTGCCGAGCGGCCACGAAGCGCCATCATTCGCGCGGCGCGGCGAATCACCACCCGCGCGGGTTCACAGCAAGCGGAAAACCGCCTCGACTCTTCCCAGCACGGTGACGTCCGCCGCGAAGATCGGCTCCATCGTGCGGTTCTCCGGCTGCAGCCGCACGCGGCCCGGCTCCCGGAAGAAGCGCTTGACCGTCGCTTCGCCATCCAGCATCGCGACGACGATCTCGCCGTTCGCGGCATCGGGCTGCGGCGAGACGACGATGAGGTCGCCATCGAGAATCGCGGCGTCGATCATCGACTCGCCGGATACGCGCAGCATGAACGTACCGTCGCGCCGCGCGAGTTCGGGCGGTACGACGAACTCACCGTCCCGATTCTCGACGGCCGTGATCGGCGTGCCGGCGGCGACGCGGCCGACGATCGGCAATACCGCGTACGGCACCTCGCGCGCCGGCAGCGCGCCGTTCGTGGCGATCAGCGCGCGCGGCTTCGTGGGATCGCGGTGGATGAGACCGCGTTTCTCGAGCGACTTCAAGTGCGATTGGACCGTCGACGACGACGAGAGCCCGACGCGTTCGCCGATCTCCCGGACCGACGGCGGATAGCCGTGCTCTTCCGTAAAGTCGCGAATTACTTCCAGGATGCGCGATTGACGCTCCGTCGGCGCGCGTTCGGTCATAGCTATTCTCCAGGCGAGGCTGCGACGACGAAAGTACGCCGCGATTGGGAATAAGAGTAGCACAAGTGGCCGGCGCACGCAAACGTATGTTCGAGATTCGATTGACAGCGTCGCTCCGACCCTGGTAGAATGGGCGCGAACAAGCGTTTGGCCCAAGATGTGGGTGGAAGCGAGCCGGCGATGTATGCGTACAAACGAAAGCGGATCAGCCTTATGCCGGCGGTGGCGCTCGCCGGGTTGAGCGCGCTCATCGCTATTCCGGCATTCTCACAAGTCCGGTTATACGCGGCCGGCCCGCAGCGTACCGAGACGGTCGTCGTCAAAGCCGGCGAGAACCTCTGGACGATCGCCGACCGGTTCACGGCTGCAGACGCGAACACGCAAGACACGGTCGACGCGATTAAAGAGACAAATCATTTAGCCAACTCGCGCATCGTGCCGGGTGAGCGGCTCCTGGTTCCGCGTTAGGCGGATCGTATGGCAGCCTCTCGCGCGGGAGTGCGGGGCCGTCAAACCGTGGCCATCGTAAGAGGCTGATCGTACGGCGGCTTCGGACCGCATATTCGAAGAAGCGCCGGTTCTGCCGGCGCTTCTTCTGTTTTTACGCGGCTACGTGGCGGCGAATCGTCACGCCCGGCGCGAAAGCACGATACTATGACCGGCATGGTGCGAGAGAAATTCCAAGCTCTCCATGATCCACGTATCGAGCCCGCCTTGCACGTGCTGCGCGACTTCCCGGGCGACGTGTTCGCGATTGCGCAGCCACTGCAATTCGTTCCGCGTCGTAGTCGGCCAAATCGCCTCTTCACACTCTTCGCAGTGATAACCGTATCTCACGCGGACCAGATACCCGGTGGAAGAGCCGGGCCCCGCTTGCGAACGCCGGTTCTCGTTAACGCTCGCTCAGCGCTCGCCGAAAACAAGAAGCCCCCGCGGTGGCGGAGGCTTCTTGTCCAACCAGTGTTGTCCTAGAGGTGGACTCTTGCGTTCACGAAGACTCCGAACGCGTTCAAGGCTGTAGCATTGCCTGAAGAGCCAAATGAGGGCAGGTACGGAGTGTTGAGGTACGGCTGAATGACCGCGCCGGGGTTGTACTGGTTACCGATATCGCCCGTACCACCGTTGGCCAAGACTTCGTAACCACATGCGCCGGAGACCGTGAACCCCGTCTTCGTTCCGCCGATGCAGGTGCTCACGGCGTTCTCCACATTAGCGACGAGCGTGACTCGTTTCGAGAGATCGTAGCTGATCTGAAAGTGTAACTGTAATTGTGCGGGTGAGACGAACGCGCCGATACCGTCGAACATGCGCGTATACGGATCCGGAATCGACAGTCCGTTGACGGTACATGATGTCGCATCGTAGGGCAGGCCACCCGCCGCCGCACCATAAGGATAACGTGGATCGCCCGCCGTTGCGCCCGCGAGCGTCGCGGTGCACTGTTCGGGATTGATGCCGTACGTCGTATTAGGCGCGCCGTAACGCTGACCGCCGTAGATTTGCAAGATCGGAGCGATCGAGAACGGACCCTTCTTGTAATTGAGGATGAACGTGCCCGTAAACGGCGCTCCGTAGCCGTTAACCGCACTTCCCACGCCTCCCGGAAAGAGATCGAACGTCGGATAATTGGCGTTTGGATCGAGGAAGCCCTGAACCGGCGCATCCCAGTAGGGGTTGGCAACCGACCCGGGCGTTGCGCAAGCAGTCGGCAGGCCTGGCGCAAAATCGACCGTTTTCGTTGCGGCAGTCGCTTTCGTATAGCACGGTGCCGCCGCGACCGCCCCCGCCGCGCAAAGCGGCTGACCGAATGCGACCTTTCCAACCGCCGCACCACCCGGCGCGCAGGCACTCGTATAAGCGTTGTACGTTGCGATGCTACCGTTGAGCGGATCGATGATCGTCGAGCCGTTAGGCAATTTCTGGTAATTGATGTAGCTGTTCGTGTACGTAAACGAGAGCTTCGCAGCTAAACCATCGCGGGCGAAGTCGCCCTTGTCGAGCTCGAACTCGACGCCTTCGGACGTTTGCCGGCCGACGTTGAGTCCGGAGACGAACCCGGTCTGCTGGTTGAGAAAGAAGTTCTGGATCTGATCTTGCGTTTTCCGGTAAAACGGCGAGACCTTGAGCGCGACTTGGCCCGGAAACTGTTGCTCGATCGAAAAATCGTAGCTATTCGACGTCGGCGGCCGGACCGTATGGTCGGGCGATGTGAAGCCGTACTTCTGGAAACCATAGGTACCATACAGCGTCGCCGGAGCGTTCTGCTGCAGCGTGTTATATTGCTCGTAGGCGCTATTAGGGGCTTGCGAGACCCGGCTGTAGTTGGCGCGCAACACCGTCGTCGGCGCGACCGTGTACGTAAAGCCGAGACGAGGCTGGAACTCCGTAAAGCTCTGCGTGACGATGCCGGTCGGATTAACGAAATTGGCGGGCGTATCGCCGGCGGGACAAGCCGCCGTCGGCTCCTTCGGGACGAGATTACCGGCGCCGTCCAAGCAGTTATCTAAGTTGAACGCATTGTAGAAAAACGTGCGCGCCGCGGTGCCCGTGGTATTCGACCCTTGGAACTGATAGATATCCATCCGGATGCCGCCGTTTACGGCGAGCTTGGCGGTGGGGCGGAAATCGTCGGTAAGCGACGCGGAGTAGAAAATGGGCTTTACCGTGTTGTACGTCGCGTATTGGCCATTACCGGTAACGAGGTACTCGCAGGGCCCCGTGCCGCAGGTACCGGTAGCCGGAACGATTTTCCCGGCCTGAGCGTCGGTTAAAGTTGCCTGGCCGACCGTCGAGTCCGCGCACGATAGTGCAGGGCCTCCCGTAACGGCGTAACATTGCCCGCTCGTCGGATTCGCGCTGTTTACCACGTAGCCGAGGATGTCGCGCGAACCGCCCTCGTCGAACATCTGCGTGTTATTGTCGCGCAGGGATGTTGCCGTCGTGTAGGCGCCCTGCAACTGAAGCAGATTCTGAGCGTTGAGCTGATCGATGAACGAGCCGCTGATTCCGCGCGTGTGCGCCGAGAGTTCGTAGTCCGCCGAAGCCGGGCCGAAAAAGTCTTGGTTGGCCCCCTGTGGACCCGTCTGCAACCAATTCGAATAATACGTGTAGCCGTACAGGCGAAACAGCGCGCTCTGGCTGAAGGGGTGCGTGTACTGAAGCTTGACGATCCCTTGATTGTTCACCGTGTCGTCTTCAAGCGTCGGCGGGATCGTGGAGCCCGGTGCGTGCCCCGGCGTGTCGGGGAACAAGTACGGTGAGATGAGGCTCTTGTAATTGGCAGGTAAAGCCGTACCGATTGCACCGCCATACTGCAAGCCGTCCGCGTACGTCGTAGGGTAGCCGATCGCATTGAGAAACGCCGACCCGCCCAAGTCATTGGTCGAGTCGTAGAAGTTCGTCTTAATGCTGTTGAGCATCCCGAGAAGCTGAATGTCATCCTTGAGGCCGCTCTTGCGGGGAATACCGAAATGCAGGTTGACGGCGTTGTCGCGGTCGATGACCGTAGAACTTTCGAAAGCACCGGCCGGCTCGAGCACGTAGGCATTCACCGCCCCACCCGTATACGAGTCGAAAGCGTTGACGCCGGTACCAGCAGCGAGGCCGTTGACGTAGCACGAGGGTACGAGGGCCGGGGTGATCCCGGCCGGGCACGGCTCCAGTGTCTGGCCGTACGTCTGGCCGATGGTACGGCCGTTAAATTGGTCGACGTAGTGGAAGTCTTGATTGTAGCCCCCGACGCCGACGTAATAAGAGAAGTTACGATTCGACGTCGCTCCGCCGAATTCGAACGAACCCTTATGGTAATACGACGGGCCGCCGATCCCCAGATCCGCGTCGACGAAGCTCGGGTACGTTCCGGTCTTAATAACCTGGTTGACGAAACCGGAGAGCCCCTGAGCCTCCGCGTTGGCCGGCGCACCGCCCGTGTAAACTTGCAGCTCCTGTTGACCGAGCGATGACGTCGGTCCCGACGGGTAGTTATCGAACGAGCGATTGACGGGCACGCCGTCGATCTCGAATCCAATCTGATCGTAGTCGCCGCCGCGAATGCTCAGCGTCGCTCCGGACCCGATATAGCCGGATTGACCGGGCTGAATGAATACGCCCGGCACGGTCGACAGTGCAGAGAAAGCACTGTTTTGCGTGCCGCCGCCTCCTGCTACCGAGGCCTTCGCCTGTTGCGTCGGATCGACCGAATATACGTCGGCCGTCGTGCCCGGCCGAACGAGATTACCGACGCCTCGCGAGGTTACTCGGCCGATCGTCCGTAGAGTTTTCGGTATGACCAAATTAAGGGTCCGCGAATTGTCGGCGACGACCGTCACGCCGGACTGCGACGTAGGCTGATAGCCCGTAAGCTCGACCGACACCGTATACGTATCGGGGGAGAGAGATAAGAATGCGAAGCGTCCGCGAGCGTCGGTCGTCGCGGTCGCGCTTTGTGACGGGCTCGCGATCGTAACTTTCGCGCCGGCGAGCGGGGCGTTCGTAGCCGCGTCCAAGGCCGTTCCCGTTACCTGACCCGTCGTGCCGGCCAGAACCAACGTTCCCTGGCAAAGCATCGAGACGAGGACAGAGACGGCAAAGAACGCACGCAGGCTTAGACGTGAGAGCATGAGTCTCCTAAGGAGGATGAAAGATAGGCAAAAATCGGCCGGCGCAGAGAGTCGGACGAATAGCCGCCTCTGTTCGAACGGCGAATTTCGTCTCCTTTATCCAAACTTAACGTGTGTTCGTCATATTTAGCCATCTCATGCCGGCGGGGCGAGCCGATGCGTTGCCGGTAGTGCATGGCACGCAAAAGCGGAGCCCCCTGTTACGGAGCTCCGCTCGTCGCTTGCGCTACGGCCGCGAGGCGGCTACACGTGAAGGTTCAGGTTAATGAATAACTCGAAAGGCAACGGCGACTCGGCGCTGACCCCCTGCAGCGAACCCGTTACGACCGGCTCGTATGATTGAGCCGCGTACGGCTGAATCTTGTCGCCCGGGTTGTAACTGTTTGCAACGTAGGTGCCGGCTTGGGTGTAAGCACAGGCGATATTACCGACGGCCCACGGAACCGGCGACCCGCCGAAGCAGCGATTGAAGATGTTGGCGGCGACGAGATTGATGCCGACCTTCTTATTGAAGTCGTAGTTGAAGCTGACGTTCGTTGCGACGAGATTGGGCTGAACGTATTGACCGATGCCGTCAAAGCGTCCGCTTTGCGGGTTGGGAATCGCTACGACACCCGTGCAGGTCGAAGCATCGTACGGTGCTCCGCCGCCCGGCGAGCCGGCGGTGTAACGGGGATCGCCGGCGACCGCTCCGGCGAGTACGCCGGTGCAGGTATCGGGCGCAACGCCTTGAGCGGCAAACGGCGTTCCGTATCGAGAGCCGCCCTGGAACTGCACCGAAGGCGTTACCGTGAACGGTCCCTTCTTGTAATTCAAAATGAGCGCGATCACGTGCGGCACGATGTAGCTCGTGGAGGTCGAGCCGAAGCCGGCTCCGATCGAGTTGTTATACGGTATGATCGGCGCGCTCGGGTCGATGAGCGATTGCGGCTGCGCGTTCCAGTAAGGATTGGCGACGGTTCCGGCCCCGCACCCAGGCGCGGCGACGCCCGCGACCGTATAGCACGGTGCCGCCGCGGCTCCGCTGAACGTTCCACCACACAAGCTCGACTTCGGATTCGTCGCGCAGAACTTGGTGTACCCGTTAAACGTTTGAATGGCGGTGTTCGCCGGCGCGACGAACGAGCCGCCGTTCGGGAATACCTTGGCCCTCGCGTAGGCATAGGTATACGTATAGGCGAGCGAAGCGGCGAACCCATCGCGCGCGAAGCTGCCTTTGGTTACGTAAAATTCGACACCCTTCGTATCGCGATTGAGACCGTTGATCGTGGCGATGAAAGCCGTTTTGGGATCGACGGTGATGGCGAGAAACTCGTCCGTCGTCTTACGGTAGAACGGACTCACCGAGAACTGTAGATCCGCCTTGGGAATGGCGTGCTCGATCGAGAAATCCGTATTATAGGAGATTTCGGGACTCACGGCTCGAGCGTAGCTTGCAAAGCCGAAATTCGAATAAAACGACGAGCTCGGCGTGGAACTTTGAATATTCGTAGCATCGACGGAAGACGTTTCTGCGGGCTGCGTAAAGCGGCCGTACGAAGCCCGCAAAACAGTGTTCGGCTCCACCTGATACGTCAACCCCACACGCGGTGAATAAATGTGCGCGTAGTCCTCGCGAGGCGGGCTGACCGCCGACAAAGCTGTGGGAACCCCCGCTCCGGCGGCGCAAGGGGCGCCGAGGTCTCGCGTCGTGACGGCGGTTCCCAGCACGCAATGCGAGTTGTTATAATCGTTCACGAGGAGTTGGTTACCGAGCGTATCGGTCGATAGCAGATTGTACGTGAAATCTTCGTAGCGTAGCGAAGCGTTGATGGTTAGCGCCTGAACGGGCTTGAACGTATCCGATAGTGCGGCATTTGAGAAGGCCGGCCGGACGTTGTTGAGCGCGCCGGCGGCCCCGGTGTTTACGGCTAAGTATTCGCACGGCGCGCCGCCGCATGTTAGTGCCGCCGCGGCACCGAGAGTCGGACTGCCTTTGGACGGCTCGAGAGCGCCGCCTCCGACGTCGGGCAGCACGTATTGCGCCCCATCGCTACAGCTCGCCGGCGTTCCGGTTCCGTCGAAGCAGCCTCCGGTCGGGTTCTTAGAGCTTACGAGGTAAGCTATCGGCGCCGGCCCCAAAGCTCGAGCGGCGATGTCGTTACGGTCGCGGCTGGTGTTGCTGTAGCTGTAGGCCGCATCGAATTGGATGAGGTTTTGAGGATTGACCTGGTCGGCGAAGAGCGCCGCAAGTCCCCGGGTATGCGAAAAGATCGTATAGTCGGAAGAAAACGCCGCTGCGTAGTTCTGATTAGGCGCCGACGATACCGTTATCGATTCGATCGGAATAGAATGTGTAGCCGTATAAGCGCGCGTACGCGTTGGCGCTGAAATTATGCTGGTATTGGACCTTCGCGACCGAGAAGCCGGTCGTTTCCGAGTCACTTTGGTTAAGCGGCACGGCCGCGCCGAAAGCTCGCGAAGTACTGGAACCCGTGAAATAACTGTTCCTAATCGAACCGAGATCGGCCGCCGTCAACGCCGTGCCGACCGGTCCGGTATAGAAGTTTTGATCGATGTACTGCGGCAAAGCCGATCCCGCGCAGGCGAGCGGACCCGTACCGGGCGGCGGCAAAACGCCGGAGGTAGCCGGACAGAGACCGGTCGCGTCGTTCGGAATGGCCCCGTTATCCGCCGTGCCGTTCAGCACGTCTCCCAATGCCGACCCGTAGGACAACAGCGAGCCATTGGGGGTGTTGTACGTCTCGCCGCTATTGAGGAGCATTTGGATATCGTCTTTCAAGCCGTCGCGCGGATGAGGCACGCCGATATGCAAGTTGACGACGCCTTCACGATCTTCTGTTGACGGGATGGAAAATTCGTAGGTCGGTGCCGTAACGTAGCCATTCGGGCCCAGCGGTAGACCGAAGAGACCCGCGCTGCCGGCGTTGCGGTAACAACCGACGCTCGGGTTCGGCGTGAGGCAATTCTGCGCGATGTAGTTGATCGTCGTTCCGTAGAGCGGCGTGACCGAAGCACCATCGTACTGGTCGATGACGCGATTCTGCTGGTTGTAACCGAGAAAGCCCAAGTAGTATGAGAAAAGCCGATTAGACGTTGCGCCTCCGGTCTCAACGCTAAACTTATGATAGTAGCTCGGCGAGCCGATGCCCAGTTGCGCCGAGCCGAAGCCGGGATACGTTCCGGTTTTGATGACCTGATTGACGAAGCCCGCGAGCCCGTTGGCCTGCGCGTCCGGAGGCTGATTACCGGTGTATACCTGCACTTCGGCATTGCCGATGTTCGACAGCGGCGAGCCCGCGTATTGGTCGAAGGCACGATTGATGGGGATGCCGTCGAGTTCGTAACCCGTTTGCGTGTAATCGCCGCCGCGAATATTGACCGACTGTCCCCAGCCGGGCGACTCGCTGATCGGCACGAGCGTACCGGGCGTTGAAGCGATGGCGGAATACGCGGCATTAAGGTTGTTACCGCCACCGAGCGGCGCCGCGGCGGCCTGCTGCGCGGGCGTGATATTATATACGTCCGACGTGACGCCGGAACGCACGAGATTCCCGCTCGTTCGCGATGACACACGGCCGATCGTCCGCAGCGTCTTTCCGCTCGACACGTTGATCGACTGCGTTTGATCGGATTGCACGTTCACGCCGGCTAGCGAAGTCGGGTCGTAACCGGAGAGCTCGACCGAAAGCGTATACGTATCGGGAGCGAGAGAGAGAAACGCAAAGTGGCCGTTAGCATCGGAGGTCGCCGTCGCAACCTGCGAACCGCTCGCGGCGGTTACTTTAGCGCCTACGAGCGGCGCATGTGATGCTTTGTCCGTTACCGTTCCCGTAATGCCGCCGGTCGTGCCCGCCAGAACCAACGTTCCCTGGCTAACGACGAAGGCGAGCATGAGAAAAACGGCGAGAGCGGTATGCAGGAAACCCGGTTTGTGCATAGGGTGCTCCAATCCGAATTCGAGGAACACCACGGTCGCCAAGGCGAGCGCGGTGCCCGGGTTCTTATTATCTCGCTGCCTCTTTAACCTTTCCTGAATTACGCCTGATTTCGGCAGGCCACCAAGCATGACGCTCCTGGCGAGTTCGTTCCGGATACGTTCAAAGCGTTACGGCGGAAACGCGGGCCTGCAAGGCCTTCGATAACAACCCCGCAATCTCTGACGGCCGGTCCGCTACCGGTACGCCCGCCGCGGCGAACGCCGCGAGCTTACTCTCCGGCGTGCCGAACGCGCCGGAGATAATCGCGCCCGCGTGTCCGAGGCGCTTACCCTTGGGCGCCGAGCGGCCGCCGATAAATGCCACGACGGGCTTTTCCGGCAGGTGCTCTTTAATGAACGCGGCCGCGTCCTCTTCATCGGAGCCGCCGATCTCGCCGCAGACGACGACCGCGTCCGTCTCCGGGTCGTTGGCAAACGCGCGCAGACAGTCGACGAACGTCGTGCCGATGATCGGATCGCCGCCGATCCCCACGCACGTCGACTGGCCGAGCCCCGCTTTCGTGAGGCCGTCGACGATCTCATAGGTCAGCGTCCCCGACCGCGAGATCATGCCGACGTTGCCCGGCGCAAAGACGTGCCCCGGCATGATGCCGACGAGCGCCCGCCCGGGCGACACGAGCCCCGGACAGTTGGGCCCGATGATCTGCATCGGTGCCGTCGTCGCCACGACGCGCAGCATGTCGTGCGCCGGAATCCCTTCGGTGATGCAGACCGCGAGCGCGATGCCCGCATCGTAGGCCTCGTACAGCGCATCCGCCGCAAACGGCGGCGGCACGAAGATGATCGTATGTGTCGCGCCCGTCGCCTCGACGGCGTCCTTGACGGTATTAAAGACCGGCTGCCCGGTCTCGATCGACGTCCCACCCTTTCCCGGCGTAACGCCCCCCACGATGTTGGTCCCATACGCCGACATGCGCTGCGTATGAAAGAGCCCTTCGCGCCCGGTAATCCCCTGGACGATCACCTTCGAATTCTTATCTACGAAAATCGACAAGCCCAACTTCTTTCATAAATCATACGCTAATCGCTAATGACTCTGTCGCCGCCGCCACCGCCCGCCGCCACCGATCGGGCGCCCGGGGGCGCGGCGCCGCG
>CAXUFI010000066.1:0-10745 GCA_964250245.1 uncultured bacterium | reverse complement strand
CCTCTACACGCGCGGGCTACCCGATCCCGACCTGCTGATTCGGACCGGCGGCGAGCTGCGGCTCTCGAATTTCTTGCTCTACCAGATCGCGTACTCCGAACTCTGGTCGACCGCGACGCGCTGGCCCGACTTCGACGAGAGGGAGCTGCGCGCGGCCTTTCACGCTTTCGGCAGTCGCCAGCGGCGCTTCGGCTCCTAGGCGGCGACCGCCGGCCGCCGCCGGCCCGGGCGATGCGCCCCGCACGGGGGCATGATATACTCAAGGGTGTGAAAACGCGCCCGGACATCCGTAATCTCGCTATTATCGCCCACGTCGATCACGGCAAGACGACCCTAGTCGACGCCATGCTCAAGCAAAGCGGCGTATTTCGCGAAGGTCAAGCCGTCACGACCCGCGTCATGGATTCGAATCCGCTCGAGCGCGAACGCGGCATTACGATCCTCGCCAAGAACACCTCGATCAAGCACGGCGATATCAAATTCAATATCGTCGACACGCCGGGTCACGCCGATTTCGGCGGCGAGGTCGAACGCGTCTTACAGATGGTTCAGGGCGTGCTGCTGCTGGTCGATGCCGCCGAGGGCGTCATGCCCCAAACGCGCTTCGTTCTGCGTAAGGCGCTCGAACTCGATCTCAAGGCGCTCGTCGCCATCAACAAGATCGATCGCAAAGACGCGCGCGCGAGCGAAGTCGTAAACGAAGTTTTCGACCTGTTCATCGAACTCGGTGCGACCGACGAGCAAGCCGACTTTCCGGTCGTCTATACCAACGGCCGCGCCGGGATCGCCAAGTTGAACCTCGCCGACGAGAGCGACAATCTCGAGCCGCTCTTCGAGACGATCGTCCGCGCCGTACCCGAAGCGCCGGCCGGAGAGGGCGGCTTTCAAATGCTCGTCTCCGCGATCGACCATAATAAATATGTCGGCCGGATCGGAATCGGCCGCGTGTTTCGCGGCGCCTCGCGCGTCAATGCTCCGATCTCGAAAGTCTCGGGCGACGGCAAAGTCGAGACGGGGTTGCGCTTGACGAAGCTGCTCGCCTTCGCCGGACTCGAACGGGTCGATATCGACGAAGCGGCGGCGGGCGACATCGTGTGCGTCTCCGGTATCGAGGGGCTCAACATCGGCGACACGATCGCCGACGCGAACGTGCCCGAGGGGATCACGGCCGTCGCGGTGGACGAACCCACGGTCTCGATGTTCTTCATGGTCAACGCTTCGCCGTTCGCCGGTAAAGAAGGCAAATTCTTAACCTCGCGCCAGATTCGCGAGCGGCTCATGCGCGAACTCGAATCGAACGTCGCCCTGCGCGTCGAGGATACGGATTCGGCCGATACGTTCGAGGTGCGCGGACGCGGCGAGCTCCATCTTTCGATCCTCATCGAAACGATGCGCCGCGAAGGCTACGAGATGGCGGTCTCCAAGCCGCAGGTCATCATCACCGAGCGCGAGGGGAAGAAATACGAGCCCGTCGAGTTCGTCGTGATCGACGTCCAGGAAGAATACTCGGGCGCCGTCATCGAGTCGCTCGGGCGGCGTAAGGCGCAGATGTCGAACATGTTCAACGTCGGCGACTCGCGCCGGCTCGAATACACGATGCCGACCCGGGCCATCTTCGGCTTACGCGGCGAGCTGCTCACGCTCTCGCGCGGCACGGCGATCATGTCGCACACGTATTACGACCATCAGCCCTTCAGCGGCGAGCTGCCCGGCCGCAGCGTCGGCGCGCTCGTCACGAGCGAGACCGGGACCACGACGTCCTACGCGATGGTCGGTCTCGAGGCGCGCGGGCGGTTCTTCGTCGGCGAGGGCGTCGACGTGTACGAAGGTATGATCGTCGGCCGCGCCAACGACGATAAGGACATCGCGCTCAACGTCGTGCGGGCGAAGAAGCTCACGAACATGCGCGCTTCGGGTTCCGACGACAGCACGAAACTCTCGCCGCCCGAGGAGATGTCGCTCGAACGCGCCATCGAGTTCATCGAAGATGACGAACTCGTCGAAGTGACGCCGAAATCGATCCGGTTGCGGAAACGCATGTTGCTCGAGACCGATCGCCTACGGAACCGGAAACGCGATAAAGTTCTCGCCTAACGCGAGCTTATTCGCCCGCGAGCGATTGCAACTCGGGAAACTTCGGGAGCCCGGTCGTAAACGTCAACTCTCCCGCGGCTTCGCCATAGTCCACGTAGACGTGCTGGCCGTCGCGAATCTCGCCGCCCAGGATGCGCCGTCCGAGCGGCGTCTCCAGTTCGCGCTGCACGGCCCGCTTGAGCGGCCGCGCGCCGTACACCGGGTCGTAGCCGATTCGGACGAGGTGCCGCCGCGCCGGTTCGCTGATATCGAGTTCGATGCGCCGGCCGGCGAGCCGCGCGCGCAGGCGGTCGAGTTGAATGTCGACGATGCGTTCGAGCTGCGCCTCCGATAGCGCTCCGAACACGACGATCTCGTCGACGCGGTTCAGAAACTCCGGCCGGAAGTTGCGCCGCAATTCGTCGAGTACCGTCGCCCGCATGACGGCGTAGTCCGCGCCGCCGTTTCCGGAGAAATCCAAGATGCGGTTCGAGCCGATGTTCGACGTCATGATGAGGATCGTGTTCTTGAAATCGACGGTGCGGCCCTGACCGTCGGTCAAGCGGCCGTCGTCGAGGATCTGCAAGAAGACGTTGAAGACGTCGGGCGCGGCCTTCTCGATCTCGTCGAAGAGGACGACCGAGAACGGCCGGCGCCGGACGGCTTCGGTGAGCTGACCGCCCTGGTCGTAACCGACGTAGCCCGGCGGCGCGCCGATCAGACGCGAGACGGAATGCTTCTCGCCGTATTCCGACATATCGATGCGGATCATCGCGCGTTCGTCATCGAACAGGTAGGCCGCGAGCGCCCGCGCGAGCTCCGTCTTGCCGACGCCGGTCGGCCCGAGAAAAATGAACGAACCGATCGGGCGACCCGGATCGCCGAGACCGCTGCGGGACCGGATGACCGCTTCCGCGACGGCCGTAACCGCCTCGTCTTGGCCGATCACGCGCTCGTGCAGCTCCTCGTCGAGGCGCAGCAATTTACGCATCTCGCCCTCGAGCAGTTTGGAGACGGGGATCCCCGTCCAGCGCGCGACGACGCCGGCAATATCCTCCTCGTCGACTTCTTCTTTCAGCAGCCGGGGCCGGCCGTCGGCGACGAGCTTGGCTTCCTGCGCGCCGAGACGGCGTTCGAGATCGGCGAGCTTACCGTAACGTAACTCCGCCGCGCGATTGAGATCGTATTGACGTTCGGCCTGGTCGATCTCGGTCTTCGTCTGATCGATTTGTTGCCGGATGCCGCGCAAGCCGGCGACGGCGCTCCGCTCGGCTTGCCACCGCTCGGAAACTCCGTCGGTCTGCGAACGCAGGTCGGCGAGCTCGCGCTCGATCCGCGCCAGCCGCTCCTTGGACGCCTCATCGGTTTCCTTGCGCAGCGCCTCGCGCTCGATTTCGAGTTGCATCGTCCGGCGCGAAGCCTCGTCGAGCTCCTGCGGCATCGAATCGATCTCGGTACGCAGCTTCGCGCCCGCTTCGTCGACGAGATCGATCGCCTTATCGGGGAGGAAGCGATCGGCGATATACCGGTTGGAGAGCGTGGCGGCCGCCACGAGCGCCGAATCCTTGATGCGGATGCCGTGATGGACTTCATACCGTTCGCGCAAACCGCGCAGAATCGAAATCGTGTCTTCGACGCTCGGTTCGTCGACGAGGACCGGCTGAAAGCGGCGTTCGAGCGCCGCGTCTTTCTCGATATACTGCCGGTACTCGTCGAGCGTCGTCGCGCCGATCAGGTGCAACTCGCCGCGCGCGAGCAGCGGCTTGAGCAAATTCCCCGCGTCCATCGAACCTTCGGCCTTGCCCGCGCCCACGACGTTGTGCACTTCGTCGATGAAGAGCAGCACCGCGCCTTCGGAAGACTGCACGTCTTTGAGAACGGCTTTGAGCCGCTCCTCGAATTCGCCGCGGAACTTCGCGCCCGCGATGAGCGCCCCCATATCGAGCGACACGAGCCGCTTCTTCTTTAAGCTCTCGGGAACGTCGCCGCGCACGATGCGCTGCGCGAGCCCTTCGACGATCGCCGTTTTCCCGACGCCGGGTTCGCCGATGAGGACCGGGTTGTTTTTCGTGCGCCGCGAGAGCACTTGCACGACGCGCCGGATCTCGTCGTCGCGCCCGATGACGGGATCGAGCTTCCCCTGCTCGGCGGCCTGCGTGAGGTCTTGCCCGTAGCGTTGCAGCGACTGGTAGGTGCCTTCCGGATTCGCCGTCGTAACGCGCTGGTTGCCGCGCACCTCGCGCAGCGCCCCGAGCAGCTTGTCGCGGCCGACGCCGCTCTCGCGCAGCAGCCGGCCGACGGTTCCCGTATTCTCGAGCATCGCGAGCAGCAGGTGTTCCGCCGAAACGTACTCGTCGGTAAGCTTCGTCGCTTCGTCCGCGGCGGCGACGAGCAGGCGGCTCGTCGCGCCCGACAGTTGCGGTTTCACATCGGTCCCGCCGCCGAGTCGCGGCAAGCGCGCGAGCGCCTCGTCGAGCCGGCGCGTGAGGCCGGGGACGTCGGTGCCGGCGCGCGTGAGGAGCCCGGGGACCACGCCCTGATCCGCAGCCAGAAGGGCGGCGAGCACGTGCTCGACCTCGACGCTCGGGTTGCGCTCGCGCAGAGCGGTGGAAAACGCGTCGCTGAGCGCTTCGCGGACGCGTTCCGTCATTCTATCGGCGTTCATTCGCAGTCTACAACCGTGAGTGCTAACGGCCGGGTTGCGCCCGGGAGAAGGGCGAAAACCGCCGCATGTCGGTCGCCGAGCGGCGCTTGCCCGTGGTGCCGCCCGCAATCCGCACGGGCCGCTTCCACGCCTACTTCGTCTACGACCTCGCCGATACGATCGATCTCGGCGCCCTCGCCAGCGTCGCCGGCGAAGGGATGACGCGCGCGCCGCTGCTGCTGCGCCGCGAAGCTTCGAGCGGCTTCATCGAATTCCCCGAGCCGCCGATCGTCGCCGCGATTCCCCCGGGTGCGAGCGGCAGCGAGGTGCGCGCGAAGATCTTCGATTACGGCGTCGTCTCGGTCCGCATCACGGTACCCTTCGAGGGCCCGTGGCTCGCCTTCGCCGCCTTTACGCGGCGGCTGCGCGTGGACGACGAGTTGCCGCAGCTCGCCGCGCGCACGATTGCGGGGTTGATGGGCGAGATCGGACCCGCACTCGACGATCCGCACGAAGCGCTCGTCGAAGATTACTTCGTTTTCGAAGTCGAATCGTTCGAGCGGCCGGTAACGGCCATGGCGCTGCTGCACGAGTACTCCGATGCGCTCGCGAGCCTCGTGCTCTGCGAGGAACGGCGCGTCACTCCCGGCGAGACCGCGGAGGCGCTGCGCATCGCGTTTTCGTACTTCGACGACGATCTCTCCGTCCTGCAATGGGACACCGCGTTCGTCTACGACCGCCGCGACGGCTCCAAAAACGCGCTCGACATTCTGGAATTCGCGAACACGCAGCTCGTCGAATTACGCACCTACGATGCGCGACTCGATGCCGAGCTCGACACGATTTACAAGTACGACGCGAAGCGCCCGACGCGGCGCTTCGGCCGCAGGCAAGCCCAAGATGCGGCGGACCGGCTGCGCTACCTGATCGTCGACATCGCCGAGCTGACCGATCGCGCTTCCAACGCGCTCAAGATCATCGGCGACGCCTACTACGCGCGGTTGTATCGCGGCGCGGCCGGACGGCTCGGCTTGCGCGACTGGCAGAAGCAGATCGACTCGAAAGTCGAGACCGTTAACGAGATGTACCGCTTCTTTACCGATCAGGCGCAAGCCGCGCGCAGCGAGTTTCTCGAAGTCGTGGTGATCTGGCTTATCGGCATCGAGATCGTCGTCGGCCTCTTCGCGCTCCGGCACTAATTCGCGCCGCGCCGCGCCTCGCATTAACGAAGTGGGCCGGCGCACCGGCGCGCCGCGGGTTTCTGCGCTATACTGCACCTGTAACGCAGTGCACGGAAAAGGTATTCGGATGAGTGAGCGTTGACCGGGCTCGGGCGCGCGCCGGCGTTATTCGTCATCGCGGCGCTGGCCGCGTGTTCGCCCGCGTTTAACGGCGGAACACCGGAGGCGGGCAGCCGCCTGCCGGCTGCGAGCGCGGTGACTACCGCGCCGGCCGCGCCGCCGCTAACCCTCAATCTCGGCACGTGCGCGGCGCCCGTCGTTTGCACGTCCGTGCCGAACCTCGCGACGATCGTCTTTCACGGCGCCGCCGCGGCGAACGCGCAGGTCGTCATCACGCCGCAAGAGGCGGGTTATGCTTACGGCTACGCCGTCGAGTACTGCATCCAAGAGTCGAAGCCGCTCGCGGGCGTCGTGACCGAACTCGGCGACCAGCTCTCCGAGTGCCGGAACGTCGACGGCTTCATCGACGCGATGGACAACATCGCCGATCCGAAATTCCCCACGTCGACGCAATCGATCGAATTTCCGGGCGATGAGGCGGCGCCGCCGAGCCCGAAGAACGCGATGTACAATAACGCCTCGTTTCCGGCGTTTCCCTACGGTCGCGGCCTGCCGCAGAACGGCACGTACGGTTTCGCGGTGAAGCTGCACGTTCACGACGCCAACGGCAATTTCAATACCGTCAAATTGCAGTGGTGTCCGACGGCGTCGTGCGGTTCGGTTTAGTCGCCGCCGGCGAGCTACCCCTCGGGCGCGGCTTCCGCCATCTGTCGCGGTTTCGCAAGCAGCAGACATAACGGCGATAAGCCGAGCGTGACGTAGGCGACCAATTGCGAAACGTCGGCGTACGCGAGCACGAGCGCCTGGCCCGACACGAGTCCGAACACCTGATTCACCGCCCCCGGCGAGACCGTTCCCGCGCGCTCCACGAACGCGCGAACGGCCGGCTGCGACAGATTCGTCTCGCCGGCGAGCGCCGTCTGATGGGCGATCTGCGAGCGATCGAGGATGGCGATCAGGATGGCGCTCGCGAGGCTCCCGCCCAACTGCCGCGAGAGGTTGAAGAACGCCGACGCTTTCGGAATGTCCGGCGGTGTGACGCTGCCGAAGACGACGAGCGTCAAGGGCACGAAGACCTGCGATAAGCCGATGCCGCTGAGAACGAGCGAGAATCCGAAGCTTACGAAGTCGCTCCCCGACGTGGTGATGCCGGCGAGCAAAAAATTCGAGATGCCGATGCAGATGAAGCCGAAGCCGATCTGAAGCCGCGGATCGACGCCGACTTTCGAGGCGAGGAAAGCGCCGAGCGGCGTGAAGAGCAAAACCGGAAACGCGCGCAGCACGAGGAGCTCGCCCGATAGCGTGGCCGTAAAGCCGAGCGAGCCCTCGACGAATTGCGGCAGCGTGATGAGCGTACCGAGCAGCGTTATACCTAAGACGAAACCGAGCGCACTGCCGGCCGAGACGCTGCGATAGCGTAAGACCCGCAGATCGACCGCGGGTTGCTTCGTGCCGAAGAGTTCCCAGATCACGAACGCGATTAGCGTTATGGCCGACAGAACGCTTAACCGGACGATGAGCTCGTCGCCGAACCAGTCTTTTTCTTGACCCTGATCCAAGACGTATTGCAGCGCCGCCAAACCCACGGCGAGCAGCGAAATGCCGACCGAATCGAGCGGCAAGGCCTGCGGATCTTCCGGATTGCGCATATACAAGATCGTCAGGATCGCCGCAACGATGCCGATGGGCAGATTGACGAAAAAGATCCAAGGCCAGGAATAGTTATCGACGAGGAGTCCGCCGAGCAGCGGCCCGATCGACGGACCGACGAGGGCTCCGACGGCGAAGAGCCCTTGCGCCGCGCCCTGCTGTTCCTTCGGAAACGTTTCGCGCAAAATCGCTTGCGCCTGGGATAACAACCCGCCGCCGCCGGCCCCCTGCACGAAGCGCCAGAAGACGAGCGGCCAAAGCGTCCGCGAAAGTCCGCACATGAGCGATGCCGCGGTGAAGATGATGATCGAGGCCGCGAAGTATTGCCGCCGCCCGAAGCGGCGTTGCAACCATGGTGAGAGCGGGATGACGATGACGTTCGCGATGATGTAGCCCGTTACGATGAACGTGCCTTCGTCTTGCGACGCGCCGACGTTGCCTTGAATGTACGGCAGCGCGACGTTGACGATCGTCGTATCGACGATCTCGAGCAGGGCCGCGAGGATGACGGCAGCGCTGATCAAGTAGCGGCGCGGGCCGCGTTCGACGACGTCGTAACGCTTGGGAGCCGCCGTGGTCATCGAGCGCTTCGACGCGCCGCGGACGGCGAAAATTCCAGATCGCGATTCTCCGCGAGAAACCCGCAGAGCCGGCGGTACGCCGCGTCGCCATGCCGCGTACCGAGCCGGTACCCGGCGACGAACTCGTCGAGAGCTTCGTAGGCGCGGAACCAGCGCGCGTCGTCGGGCCGCCCCGCCGCCTCTTGCAACGCGAGCGCGAGCTGCAGAGACGCGCGCTCGGCGAGCGCCGCCAGCGCGGGCGAGGCGGGCGTAAACGTACCGACGAGCGCGAAGATGTCGCGCTCGAGCCGGCACGCGGCCGCATCCTGCTCGTGGCCCGGCGCGCCCGTAGCCGCCATCATAGGCGTTGCCAATTTCAAGACGGACCGGCGCACAAGCAAACATACGCCCGACGTTACGACTTTGTGCCAACCCGGAGGCGAGCTCGAACAGTCGGTGGCGCGAGCTGCCAGCCGAGACGTAGACTACAATTATGAGGCATGTCGGCAGCCGGCAAAGCTGCAAGACGCGCCCTCTGCGCCGGCTAGGCGCTCGTCGCGCGCACCGCGACGGCGGGCCGCACCCGGCCGACGCGCAGCAAGCGCACGTCGCCGACGCGAATCGTAACGCCCGTGGCATCGAACCACTCGAGCAACGGCACGGCGTACTTGCGCGAAGTGCCGGTCAGGTCGCGAAAAGCCGCCATCGTGATTTGCTTGTCGCGCCGCAGCGCCGACTCGAGCGCGGTGCGGATCGTCTCGATCCGATCGCCGCGGTAGACCGCGTCGCGGACGCGCACGAGCGCACCGCTCGTGACGAGCGTATCGAAGGCTTGCGCGAGCCCCGTTATCTTTGCGCCGCGCATCGCGGTCGCGACGTCGTCGAAGGGGAGCGGCAGCGCGGGCTCCGCGCGAACGCCGAATAAGCGATCGAAGAACGATTGCTGTTCCGGCGTGAGCTTCGGGATGAAGCCGGGCGTGGCGTAGTATCCCGCGCGCGCGACGAGCGCACCATCCTCGACGGCGACGGCGAGCAATCGCACGAGATCGATTTCCGCCAGGTCGAGGCCGCGCGCGAGCGTGAGGCTCGTCAGGCCGGCGAGCCAGGGCGCGACGGCTTCGCTTTCCGTCAGGCGTTGGGCGATGCGTGCGAGCGCGTCGTTCGCGAGTGGGCCCGCGAGGTACGCGCGCGGTTTTTGCAGCCGGACCGCGCGGCCGTCCTCGCAGAAATCGGCAAGGATCGCTTCGGCCGCGTCTTCACGCAGGTTCGCGCTCGCGCCGATCTGCGTGGCGCTCGCGCCGGCGAGGCCCGCACCCTGCAGCGCGAGCGCGACCGCTGCCGCGTCGGGAGAATCGCCGCTCTCGGTGCCGAGCCCCGCTGCCAGCGCCGCGACGGTGCCGCCGCCGAGCAACGTCTTGGGCGAGAGCCGCCGGACGACGAACGCGGCGCCCGGAAAAACGACGGCGGACGAACGGAGGAAGAGCTTGGCGGGCACCGTCCGCCCGGCGGCGGGCAAGGCGTCGAAGACGAGCGTCCCGAGGATCTCCGCGGCCCCGAGGTAGGCGCGCACGGGCGTGCGGCGACGCAGCAGCGCGAGCGCGTCGGGCACGGCGCGAAAGCGCACTTCGAAGGCCTCGTGCGTCGTAAATTGCGCGCTCGCCAGCACCGCGCCGCGCGCGATGTCCTTCGTTTCGACGCCCGGCAGATTGAGCGCGACGCGCGCGCCGCCCTCGACGCTCGCTCGCTTCCGGCCGAAAACCTCGATGTTACGCACCCGGACGCTCCGGCCCAGAGGCGAGAGCGCGAGCTGATCGCCGACGGCGATTCGGCCCTGCATCAGCGTACCCGTCACGATCGTGCCGTGCCCGGGCAACGCGAAGACCCGGTCCACCGGCAAGTACGCGGGCGCCTCGGGCGCGCGCGGCGGCAAGGCGACGAGCGCCTCGTGAATGAGTTCGCGCAAGCGCTCGAGGCCTTCGCCGGTAACGCTCGATACCGCGACGAGCGGTGCGCCCGCGGCGATCGTATCCGCGACTTGCTCGCTAACGAGTTCGCGAGCGAAGGCGAGCTCTTCGGCATCGACGGTATCGCACTTCGAGAGCACGACGATCGTTTTCTTAACGTTAAGGTACGCGAGAATCGCCAGGTGCTCGCGCGTCTGCGGCTTGGGTCCTTCGTTCGCCGCCACGACGAGCAGCAGCAACTCCATGCCGGCGGCGCCCGCGAGCATATTGTGCAGAAAGCGTTCGTGTCCGGGCACGTCGACGACGCCCGCTTCGACCCCGTCGGGAAAACGCAGGTGCGCGAACCCGAGATCGAGCGTCATGCCGCGTAAACGCTCTTCGATCCAACGGTCGGGATCGGTCCCCGTCAGCGCGCGGACGAGCGACGACTTGCCATGGTCGACGTGCCCCGCCGTTCCCAGAACGTGCACTTACGGCAACGCGCTCGCGAGCGTGCGCGTAACGTCGGCATCGCGCTCGGGCGGAATCGTGCGCAAGTCGATGAGGACGGCAT
>CAXUFI010000065.1:0-10772 GCA_964250245.1 uncultured bacterium | reverse complement strand
GGCCTCGAGACCCTCGCCGTCGCCGGCGACGTGACCCGGCCCGCCGACACGGTGCAGGCCGTGGAGCGCGTCGTCGCCGCCTGGGGCGCGCTCGACATTTGCGTGAATAATGCGGGGATCAATTCGCTCGTCGCGGCGGAGGACGTAACGCTCGAACACTGGCAGCGCGTGATGGACGTCAACCTCACGGGTGTCTTCTTCACGGCGCAAGCGGCGGGCCGGCAGATGATGTCGGCGAGCGGCGGCTCCATCATCAATATCGCGTCGATGTCCGGTATGATCGTCAACGTGCCGCAGAAGCAAAGCGTGTATAACGTCTCGAAAGCGGGCGTGATCATGACGACCAAAAGCCTCGCTTCGGAATGGGCGGAGTTCGGCATTCGCGTTAACGCGATCGCTCCCGGCTACATGCGCACGAACATGACGATCGACAGCTTCGCCGATCCGGCGATTTCGGGCGGCTGGCTGCGGGCGACGCCGCTCGGGCGCCCGGGCGAGCCGGACGAACTCGGCGGAGCGGTCGTCTATCTCGCCTCGCGCGCGTCGAGTTTCGTGACGGGTTCCGTGCTCGTCGTCGACGGCGGCTACGTCGTGCGCTAGCCGGCGCCCGCCCGAACATGATGGCCGATCAGGAATCGAACGAGGCCGCGCTGCGGACGGAGATCGTCGCGGTGTGCCGGCGGATGAACGACCTCGGCATCAACCAGGCCACGTCGGGCAACGTGAGCGTCCGGCTCGGAAAGCGATTCCTCATCACGCCGAGCGCCGTGCCCTACGAGTCGTTGCTGCCTTCGCAAATCGCCGAGATGGATTTCGACGGAACCTACTTCGGGCCGTCGTTACCGACGAGCGAGTGGCGCTTCCATCGCGAGATCCTGCTCCGGCGACCCGATATCGCCGTCGTCATGCATACGCACTCGCTCTTCTCGACGGCGATCGCGTGTCTGCGGCGCGACCTTCCGGCGCTGCACTACTACATCGTCGCCGGCGGCGGCCCGACGGTGCGCTGCGCGGAGTATGCCACCTACGGTACGCAGGAGCTCGCCGAGAACGCGCTCGCCGCGCTGCGCGACCGCTATGCGTGTCTGCTCGCCAATCACGGGATGATCGTGCTGGGAACGACGCTCGCGCAGACGTTGAAACGGACGTTCGATATCGAGATGCTCGCCCGGCAATACGTGTACGCGTCGCAGATCGGGGAGCCGGTTCTTCTCCCCGACGACGAGGTCGAACGCGTGCGCGTTAAGATGCTCGGTTACGGAGATCAGAGCAGCGATCCCGAAGTCGTGCGGCGGCAGGAGCGTTTCGACCGCGACGCCACGTAAGGAGAGAGCATGAATCGACTCGGCGTGCACGCGCTCGTGTGGACCGGCGGCTGGAGCGAGACGGAGAGCCGGCATGCGATCGAGCAGAGCAAGGCTGCCGGTTACGATTACATCGAGATCGCACTGCTCGATCCCGCTGCCGTCGATGCCTCGCTGACGAAGCGTTTGCTCGCCGAATACGAGCTGGACGCGCACTGTTCGCTCGGTCTCTCCCTCGATGCCGATATTTCGAGCGACGACGCCGCCGTCGCCGCGCGCGGCGAAGCGCTCTTGCAGAGAGCCTTGGCCTGCGCGAGCGAGTTCGGCGCCCGCTACATGGTGGGCGTACTCTATAGCGCGCTCGCGAAATACATGCGGCCGTCGACCGAGCGGGGACGCGCGAATTGCGTTGCGGCGCTCAAGCGGCTCGCGCGCGACGCGCGCGGCCGCGGGATCACGCTCGGTCTCGAAGTCGTCAACCGCTACGAAACCAACGTCATCAACACCGCTCGCGAAGCGCTCGCGCTGCTGGCGGAGATCGACGAACCCAACGTCGGCGTGCATCTCGATACGTATCACATGAATATCGAGGAGGACGATATGGCCTCGCCCGTCCGCGCCTGCGGCGACAGACTCGTCTACGTCCATATCGGCGAAAGCCATCGCGGCTATCTCGGCTCGGGCTCGGTCGATTTCGCGCCGTTTTTTCGCGCGCTGCGCGAAGAGCGCTACGCCGGGCCCATCGCCTTCGAGAGCTTCTCCTCGGCGATCGTCTCACCGGCGCTTTCCAATACGCTCGGCGTCTGGCGCAACCTCTGGACGGACGGCCGCGACCTCGCCGTGCGCGCGCACGAATTCATGCACGCGCATTTGCGTTAGCGTGCGGCGTAGCACCGTGAGCGCTCCTTCGGCTACCGACGCGTTGCTCGCGAACGCCGTCGCCTCCGAAGCCGCGTTTGCAGGCCCGCGCGCCGGCGTTCCGGCCAGGCACGTCGCGATCGTCACCTGCATGGATGCGCGGATCGACGTCTTCCAAATCTTCGGGCTCGACGTCGGGGAGGCGCACGTCCTGCGTAACGCGGGCGGCCTCGTGACCGACGACATGTTGCGCTCGCTCGTGCTTTCGCAGCGGCGCCTGCAAACGCGCGAGGTATTGCTGGTGCATCATACCGCGTGCGGCCTGCACGGCATCGACGAGAGCGCGCTCCGGGCCGAGATCGCCGCGGAGGCCGGCGAGCCGCCGCCGTATGCGTTCGGCGCGTTCAGCAATCTCGACGACGCGGTGCGCAGCGCGATCGCGCGCGTCCGCGAACATCCGTTTCTCCCGCATCGCGACCGCGTCCGCGGCTTCGTGTATGAGGTCGAGACGGGGCACGTGCGCGAAGTTACCTGTTAATAAGCGGCGCCGGCGTGCCGGCGACGGGCGGTAGAATAGCGATGAGAAGCTCGACTACTTACCGTACGTCGCAAACTTAGGTCCGATTCCGCAGGCGCCGGAACGTTACGAAGCCGGCCAGGAGCTGCCGTCCGCGTAGCGGATGTGCGCGACGGTACACGTCGCGTCCTCATTGCCGTTCGCGCTGGAATCTTCCTTAAACGTGCGTTCGACCGTCACGCCGTGAACGAACCTGCCGTCGACGAAGAGGCGTTGTTTGTACGCGCCCTCCATGACGACGAATCGCACGCTCACTATATCGACTTTGCCGTTATTGACGAAGCCTAAGCGAACGTCGCCACCGTCACTCTGTTGAGCCGGCCCGTAAAATGGGTTTGAAGACGCAACGTATGACGGATCGACCCTGCACGTACGGATCGCTATGGGTGCCGCAACGGGACTCGTCAAGCTCTGGGAGCCGGCGTTCACGGGCGCGACGATCGCGACCGCGGCGAAAAGAATTGTGAGGCGCTCAAGACGCGATGGCATCGGTTAACGCGTCGCCGCCACGCCCTCGTGCGTATCGAGGTACTGCCAGAGCAGGTTGAGCGCGCCGACGACCGCGCGGCGCCGGATGTCGTCGCGATTCCCGGGCAGGGTCAGGCGCCGCACCGAGACGGCACCCTCGCGCTCGGCGACGGCGACGTACACGAGCCCGACGGGCTTGCCGGCGGTGGCTCCGGTCGGGCCGGCGATGCCGGTCGTCGCGACCGCGACGTCCGTGCCGACGCGCGCGCACGCGCCTCGCGCCATGGCCGCCGCGACTTCTTCACTCACCGCGCCATGGGCGCGCAGCAGTTCTCCATCGACGTCGAGCAGCGCCGTTTTCACAGCATTATCGTAAGCGACGACGCCGCCGCGAAAGCAGCGCGAAGCGCCCGGCACGCGCACGAGCATGTCCGCGATGCCGCCGCCGGTGATCGATTCCGCCGTCGCGAGCGTCCGGCCGCGGGCGAGGAGACGCTCCAGAAGCGCGCCTTCGAGCGTCTCGTCGTCGACGCCGAAAATCCCCGGGCCGATCAGTTCGCGCAACCGTTCTTCGACCGGCGCGATCAGCGTGTCGGCACGGGCGCGGCCTTCGGCCTTCGCCATGATTTTCACGTCGACTTTGAACTCGTGCGCGAGCATGGCGATCTTGGGATTCTCGAGCGAGCGGAAGAGCGGTTCGACCCGGGCGTCGAGATCCGACTCCCCGATCCCGACCGTATGCAACGTGCGCGTGTAGATCGCCGTGCGCAGCCGGTAACGCTCGACGAGCCACGGAATGAGCCGCTCGTCGAGCATCGGTTTCATCTCGCGCGGGACGCCGGGCATGCAGGCTACGAACTTGCCGTCGGCACGCAAGGCAACGAAGCCGGGCGCCGTCCCGTGCGGGTTCTCCAGCACGATCGAGCCGTGCGGTAGCAGCGCCTGGCGGCGATTGTTTTCGCCGAGCGGACCGGTGCGGCCGAACGACGCGAAGCGCGCGGCGATCGCGAGCACCGACGGCTCGTGCAGTTCGAGTCCGGCGCCGACGGCCGCCGCGACGGCTTCCTTCGTCAGGTCGTCCACGGTCGGGCCGAGGCCGCCCGTCGTCACGACGCCGTCGCAGCGCTCGAGCGCATCGCGCAGCATCGCCTCGAGCCGAGCCGCGTTATCGCCGACGCTGTGTTTCGCGAAGACGTCCACGCCCGAATCGGCGAGCCGGCGCGCGATGTAGACGGAGTTGGTGTCCAACGTCGCTCCCAGGAGCAACTCGGTGCCGATCGTGACGATCTCGACGCTCGCCACCTTAGTTCTCCCGCTCGTTGAGAATCGTCGGACCGAGGCCCGCGAGTTCGTCGCGAAACCACTTCGGATACCGGACGGTCACGTCGAATTCGAAGCCTTCGGACTTGGCGATCATCGCGGCTCGGCGCTCGGCGGAGGTCGTAACGCGCGCCTTGTTACGCTCTTTCTGGGCGTTATGGCAATCGATGTATCGCACGAACGTCGCGTCGAGCACGCGTTCGAGCGCGAACTTCATGAGCTTGCCGACGCGCGGCGCGATGCCGCCGGTCGAGATGGCGACACGCACGGGGCCGGCTTTGACCGTCGCCTGCATCGCAACGAACCCGTGCCGCGGTTGGTCGATCGCGCACAGCAGAAACTTATGTTCGTTCGCGAGCGCCCGCAGACGGGCGGCGGGTGGCTCTTCCTGCGGCGTGAAGATCACGAAGAAGGCATCGCTGACGTCTTCGTCCGTAAAATTCGCGTAGTCCTGAATCCATGTGACGTCGGCGCCGACTTCGCGCAGCGCTTCATCCTTTTCGATCGCCTCGCGATCGTCGGCCGCGCCGATAACGACGCACTTGCGGCCGCGCAAATTGAGACCGACCGGAAAAAAGACGAACGGGTACTCCGTCACGTCCCGCGGCATCGATTGCAACACCATTAGAAATCCACCGGCCGAAGGTAGAACTCGTTGATCGCCGTGTTGGAGAGCATCGCGGTCGTCGGCAAGTGCCGCTTCCAATGCGTGCTCTCGACCCGGCGCCGCACCAGGGCGACGTCTTCGGCGGCGAATCCGCGCGCGGCGATCTTCGCGTCGCCGTACCCTGCGAGCATCAGCGCGAGGATGCGGTCGGCCTCCAAATACGTAATGCCCAAATCGCTCTCGTCCGTCTGATTCGCTTCGAGATCGGCGCTCGGCGCTTTGGCGACGATGCGCTCGGGGACGCCGAGATGGCGCGCGAGCGCCCAGACCTGCGTTTTGAAGAGATCGCCGATCGGATTGAGCGGCGGCGTGTCGTCCGCGTGCCAGGTGAAATAGCCCATCAGCCGCTCCGTCTTATTGCCCGTGCCGATCGGCAGCGCTTCGAGTTTCGCCGATTGATCGAAGAGCACGAGCATCCGCGTGCGGGCCATCACGTTTCCGCGCCGCCGGGCATCGGCCTCGGGTTCGTGCGCGAGATACCCGTCGACGGCTCCCGTAATGTCGATCGTGCGCGAGGCGCAGCCGAGCGCGTCGATAACGGCCTGCGCGTCCGCTAAGCTATCGGGACTCGAGCTACGATAGGGCATCCGGATCGCGTGGACGTTCCGGGCGCCGAGCGCTCGCGCGCAAAGAAACGCGACGACCGCGGAGTCGACGCCGCCGGAGAGGCCGATCACGGCGCGGTGAATGTTTCGCCGCACGACCATTTCGTCGTGCAGAAAGGCCGCGAGCCACGTCGCGAGCAGCGGCCCGTCCATGACGAGCGCCGGCTGACGGGGCGCGGTCGCGTCGACGATCTCGAGCGCGCCGTTCATACCGAGTACGCCCGCGGCCGCGGCACGTCGAGCTCGGGATCGTACAGCAGGTCCGGCAGCACGGCGCCGAGGTCGCCGAGCAGCGGCAGGCCGGCTCGCGCGACGTCGATCTCCGAGAGGTCGAGTTCGGCTTTGAGCACGCGTGCGCCGAGCGCGGGCAACTCGCCGACGGTTTGCCCGAAGGGATCGATCACGATCGAGGAGCCGGTCATCCCTTTGCCCCCTTCGAAGCCCGCCAGCCCCGCATAAATCTCAAACACGCCGTGTTCGACTGCGTAGGACCGCATCACGTTACGCCAATAGGTCACGCTCTCGAGTTCGCCGCCGTTGCCGAAGCCGCGACCCGGCGAAGCGCTCGGAACGATGAGGATGCGCGCGCCCTTCACGGCCGCGAGCGTCGGCATGATGGCGTGCCAGGCATCTTCGCAGATGAGCATCGCCATCCGGCCGAAACGCGTGTCGAAGGCTTGCAAGCGGCGTCCGCGCGACAAAAATCGCTCTTCGTCGAACACGCCGTACGTCGGTAAGAACATCTTGCGGTGCACGTGTTCGATGGCATAACCCGCGCCGTCGACGCGCACGTACAACGCAGAATTATAGAACGTGCCGTGCGCGTTCTCATAGAAGCCGAGCGCGATGTCGATCGGCGCCGCGGGTCCCGGAACGCAGGTTCGCCAAGCCTCCTCGAGCCGCGCGGCGAGCGCCTCCGGCGTCAGCGCGAGCTCGTACACCGCGCCTTCCAAAAAATAACCCGTCAGCGCGGCCTCGGGGAGGACGAGCAGATCGTACGGTTGCGGATCGCTGCGCAACTGCGCGAAGATTCCGCGCAGCTGCGAGAGGTTCGCCTCGAAATCGCCTTTACGCGGCTTGGTCTGGATGACCGCGAGCTTCACGCGGCCGCGACGTCCGCAGTCCCGCGCTGCGCGATCTGCCCGGCGATATCTTCGGCCGGATACGTGAGGATCTCCGCGAGCGTGGGATGCAGGTGCGGTATTTTCAGGAACTCGTGGACGGTCGCGCCGTAGTACAGCGCGACGATGATCTCGTGAATGAGATCCGACGCTTCCGCCCCGACGATCGCCGCGCCCAAGATCTTGCCGTCGAGCGGCGAGGCCAGCATCTTCACGAAGCCTTTGGTCTTATCGATCGCGATCGCTTTGCCGTGTTCGCTGAACAAGTACGAGCCCGCGAGATAGGGCACGCCCGCGGCCTGAAGTTCCTTCTCCGTACGCCCGGTAATCGCGACTTGCGGGTCGGTAAAGATCGTGTGCGTCTTCTGCAGCGCGTAATCGGCGAGCTCGCTGCCGCCCGTAATCGCGTTGCGCGCCGCGATCTCGCCTTGATAGATCGCGACGTGAACGAGCGGATATTGACCCGTCACGTCGCCGACGGCGAAAATATTCGGCACGCAGGTGCGCATATCGAGTCCGACTTCGATGCCGCTGATCGCGTGACACGCGACGCCCGCGTTCTCGAGTTCCAACTCCCCGAAGTTCGGCACGCGACCGAGCGCGTAAAAGATTTCCTCGGCTTCGACCGTCTGCGACCGTCCGTCAGCCGTATAGTGGACGACCTTCAGGTCGCCGCGCGTCTCGACGTGCGACAGCACGGCGCCGCTGCGGACGTCGATGCCTTCCTCCCGGAAGTACAACGTCACGGCATCCCCGACGTCCTTATCTTCGGTCGATAACAGCTGGCCGGCGCGAATGAGAAAGGTCGTCTTCACGCCCATCCGCGACATGAACTGGCCGAGCTCGGAGCCGACGTAACCGCCGCCGAGCACGACGAGCGACGTCGGCAGCCGGTCGCGCTCGAGCACCTCGTCGCTATCGACGAAGCCCGCTTCGGGCAAGCCCGGTAACGCCGCCGGCGCGACCGTACTCCCCGTCGCGATGACGAAGCTCTTCGCTTCGAGCACGAGGTCGTCACCGACGCGGACGGCGTTCGCGGACTCGAACCGCGCCGCGCCCTCGTAGAGCGGGAACGCGCGCAGCCCCGCGATGCGATACTCCGCAAAGCCGCCGACGACGGCTCGCTTGCGCTCGAAGATCGCTTTGAGGTCGATGTTCGGCTCCGACGGCGCGATGCCGAGGACGCCGCTCTCGCGGATATCCTGGGCGCGGTCGCTCGAGGCGAGCAGCGTCTTGGACGGCATGCAACCCTTGAGGATGCACAACCCGCCGAGCGGCCCCCGATCGACGATCGCCACGCTCGCCCCCAGTTCGCGAGCGGTCCGGGCCGCGGCGTACCCGCCGCTGCCCCCGCCGATGACCACTAAGTCGTATTGAAGCCTTTTCACTGTATCCTTGAACACATCTCGCGCGGGGACCGTGGCGCCGGCCGCATCGTAGGCCCGCCTCGTTCGAACTACCGGGGGTGCTCCCCCGTCAGCACAGAACACACGTCCGCGAATGTCTGCCCAGTCCACGTTCCCAGAGGGACGCGCTCGACGGCGTTACCAAGCCGTGGAAACGGTCGCAGCCTGCGGTCCGCTCGCCCTCGTGCTCGTCGCTCTAGGCGGACTCGGGCTCGGCATCGCGCTCTGGTATGCCGCCGTCACGTACCGCGGAAGTTACGCCGGCAGCGAAGGCGAGCTCGTGCTCGCATTGCTCTTCACGCCGTGCGCGGTCTTCGCGAGCTGGTACGCCTACGGCCGCTATTTCGGGCGCCGGGCCGGCATCGACGTCCTCCGGGCGCTCCGGTGGGACGCGCCCTCGTGGGCGGCGCTCGCCATCGGCGGCGCCGGCCTCGTCGCTCCGGGACCGCTCGGGAGCCCGTCACGTGCGTTCGCCGTCGCGCTGTCGCTGTTCGCGCTCGTAAAGCTACTCGTCGCCGCGCGCTTCGTCCGGACCGTGCGCCAAGTTCTGGTGACGTTCGTCGTAACGCGCATTCCGATCATCGTCGTCGCCGAACTCGCGTCGATCGTCATCGCGCAGCGGCCGGGCGAACACGTCGCCGAGTCGTCGAACCCCTTGCTCGCGGTCTGGGGCCGCTGGGACGCCGTTCACTACCTCGATATCGCGACGCGCGGCTATTACGGCACGGACATGGCCTTCTTCCCGCTCTATCCGGTACTGATCCGCGTCGTCGGCGCCTTGACGGGCAACGGCCTCATCGCGGGGCTGTTGATTTCGAACGTCGCGTTCTTTCTCGGCCTGCTCTTCTTCTATAAGCTCGTCGAGCACGAGTATACGCGCGGCGTCGCTCAGCGCGCCGTCTTTTACGTCTCCATCTTCCCGACGGCCATCTTCTTTTCGGCCGTCTATACCGAATCGCTCTTCTTCGCGCTGACGGTCGCTTCGTTTTATTATATTCGCGAGCACCGCTGGATCGTGGCCGGGATCATCGGCGGTTTCGCCGCTCTCACGCGCGTCGAAGGCGTTTTGTTGATCGTGCCGTTCGCGATCGAAGTCGCGCTCTCGGGTGCTCGCGACGTACATGGCCTGGCTCTGGCTGCTCACCGGCGACCCCCTCTACTTCTCTCACGTGCAAGCCCACTGGGACCGCCATCTCGCGCCGCCGTGGGTCGCGATCCAACACGGCTACAAGATCGTTGCGCTCGGATTACGCGAGCGGTCCTCCGCGCTCGTCGCGGGCGAAGGGATCGAGATCGCCTTTACGGCGCTCATGCTCGCCGTGCTCGTGGCCGGTTTCCGGAAGCTGCGGCCGTCCTTCGTCGCTTACCTGGCGCTCTCGATTTTCGTGCCGATGTGCACCTCGAGCTTGATGAGCATGCCGCGGTTCGCACTCGTTCTCTTTCCGATGTTCGTCTTGCTCGCGCTTTGGGGCGGCCGATCGTGGTTCAACAGTGCGGTCGTCGCTTTCTCATTGCCGCTCCTCGGGCTCTTTACCGTGCTGTTCGCATGTTGGTATTGGGTCGCGTAATGGAGCCCAAGGTCGAAGTCGTGCAGATCGCCGGACGGCCGCATCTCGTGCGGCGGCTGACGCAGCGGCGCGGCTTGCGGCAACTCGTGAAGTTCGGCATCGTCGGCGCGTCGGGAACGATCGTCAACTTAATTATCTTTACGGCTCTGCAGCGCTTGACGGCCTATCCGATTTGGGTCGACTTCTCGATCGGTTTCATGTTCGGCGGTGTTTCGAACTATTTCCTCAACCGGGCCTGGACGTTTCGCTCGTCGCGGCATCCCGGGCGCGAGGGGCTGCAGTTCTTAACCGTCTCCTTCATCGCGCTCTTGGTCGGCGACTCCGTCGTGTTCTTGCTCGAAAATAAGCTCGGCTTCCATCACGCGCACCGCGTGTGGCTGGCCTCCGTACTCAGCGGTATCGTCGTCAATTTCTTCCTCAACAAGTACTGGACGTTCCGCGAAGATTAGACCGAAGTGGTATGTCGCGCTCGGCGTCGTGCTGCTGTTCGCGCTCGTCTTGCGGCTGCGCGGCATCCACGCGCCGATCCTCGACCATCCGGGCTGGCGGCAAGGCGACACGGCCGCGATCGCGCGCAACTTCGCGACCCTCGATATGAACCCGCTGCACCCGCAGACCGATTACGACGGGCCGCCGCCGAATTACGTCGAGCTCGAGTTACAGATCGTTCCGTATCTCGCGGCCTGCCTGTACAAGCTCTTCGGCGTGCACGAGGTGTTCGGCCGGCTCCTCTCGATCGCGTTCAGTCTCGGCACCGTGAGCTCGCTCGCGTACTTCGCGCGCGCTATCTTTTTAAGCGAGGCCGCCGGAATCGCAGCCGCATTCGCCTTCGCCGTCTACCCGGGCAGCGTCTATTATGGCAGAACGTTCATGCCCGA
>CAXUFI010000064.1:0-10801 GCA_964250245.1 uncultured bacterium | reverse complement strand
CGCTACGCCCTCGCCCTCGGTCTCGCCTTCGTGTTCGCGGGCGCGGGCGTAGCGGCGGCCGCGGAGGCCACGGAGGCCGCGGCGGCACCGTGGCTCGTCGTCAGCGACATTCATTACGACCCGTTTCTCGGCGGCCGCGAGCCGTCGCGGCTCTCGCGCGACACGAATCGCGCGCTGCTCGATTCGCTCCTGAAGCGGCTGCGCGCGACGGACCCGCACGCGCCCGTCATCATCATCGCGGGCGACTTTCTCGCGCATCATCTCCGCTTGAAATCGGCTGCGAAGACGATGACCGAACTCGCGCGGCGCTTCGATGCAGCGTTTCCGAACGCGCAATTCGTGATCGCGCTCGGTAATAACGACTCCGACTGCGGCGATTACGAAGCGCCGCTCGGGGGCTCGTTCCTGCGGGCCGTGGCGGTTGCCTGGGAGCCTCTCGTCGACCGCCACGGCGCCGCCCGCGGCTTCCGCGCCTCGTTCGCGAGCACGACGGCGGCTACGCGGCGACGTTACCGCGGCCGGGTCTGCGCGCCGTCGTGCTCGACGACATCTACGGTACGGTGCGCTATCGCGACGCCTGCGGCGGCCACGAAGATCCGGCAGCCACGAGCCTCGGCCGGCTCGCGCGCACGCTCGGCGACGGGACGGGCCGGCGCTCCTGGCTCGTGACGCACGTGCCGCCCGGCATCGACGCCTTCTCGACGGCGCACCTCGCGCACCGGCTGCTCGTCGTGCCGTTCATGCGCAGCGCGCCGCGCCAACGGCTCGTCGATCTCGTCAACGACCCGCGCGATCGCGTCGCGCTCGTCATCGCGGGCCACACGCACAAGTTCGCCTACCGTCTGAGCGACGGCACCGCGCCGCGGAGCGTAGCGATGCTGCTCGCGCCGTCGGTCTCGCCGATCTTCCTGAATGCGCCGTCGTTCCTCACCCTCGACGTCGATGCGGCGGGCGGCGTCGCGAACGTCGCGGAAACGTCGTACGTCGACGGCCGCTGGCAGCGGATCGGCGATCTCGCCTCGCTCGGCGCCGCGCGTTTCGACGTCGCGTCGCTCGCCCGCGTGCAGGCGCGGCTCGCGAAGGACCCGGCGCTGCGTACCGTCTTCGCGAAACTCTACAGCGGCGACGGCATCGCCGATATTACACCCGCGAATTGGCGCGTCTACTGGTGCGCCGCGACCGAACTGACGGCCGGCAGTTTCAGCCGTTGCGCCGCCGAGGGCGGCTACGGCGTCTTTACCGGCCGCGCGCTACGGCTCGCCGGTATCGCGCTCGCGATGCTGATCCTCGCGGCGCTTGGAGGCGGACTTTGGATTCGCGGCGCTCGGCGGGGTCCGCGACAACGCGTAAAGTAAGCGCTACGCCATGAATACGCAAATCACGACGACGACGAGCGCCACCCTCCTGGCCGATCTCTTGCAAGACATCCGCGACCGGCGTAAAGAGCTCGGTCTCTCGCTGACCGCGATTGCCGAGCGTTTGGGGAAGAGCCCGATTTGGGTCGGCGCCGCGTTCTCGGGTCAAGGGCGGCTGACCGCCGAGACGGCGCTCAAGCTCGCCGAAATACTCGCGATCGACGAATCGTCGCTCGAGCCGCTGCTGGCACCGCCGATTCGCAATTCCGATCCGCTCGTCTACCGGCTGCACGAACTCGTCGACGTCTACGGCGACGCGCTGCGCGAATGGACCTTCGAAACCTTCGGCGACGGCATCTTGAGCGCCGTCGACCTCAAGATCTCGTGCGAGCGCAACGGCGAGCGCGCCGTGATCACGCTCGATTCCAAGTTCCTACCGTATAAAGAATTCTGAGGATATTTAAACCGTTAGAGCGTCCACTCTCCGACGCTCCCTGCGACTCCGTGTAGCCGGCCGTTACGTAAACACGGGAATCGTTTGCCGAGCGTTCGGCTTTCATTATCGTCTTTCCGGTTCCGTCCTTAGCGTCTGCGGGCACCGGCTTACAACAACGTGGCCTTGCGTGCCCGCAGATGCGATGCCTCTTGTAAACCTCGCTACTCGCGCGAGCCGAGATATCGACGCTGCCCTCGGAGCAATTCCCGCGCACCGCTTATGCTACGTTTGCGATCGGCTGTTTCCTTGAGAATGTGGTTGCAATAGAGCGACCGGAATAGCGTCACGAGCTTTCTTGCGGACCACGTCCGTAACGCAAAAAGTCGAGGTGCATATAAATGTTTGAAACTTCTAGAGCTCGAGGATGGAACCGTCGACACGAACCGATTTTCGAGTTCGCCGGCGTAGCTCCGACCTCAAGCTGTGAAATAGCGAAGCCGTTCATCCCGGTACCACCTGACGACAGCGATCGTCGACGTCGAGCCGTTTCTGAAACCGTCAATATAAGCGTTGGTTCGAATGGAAAGAGCATTCCCAAAAGAACAGAGGCCGCCTTGCGGCGGCTCGCACCCTCGCTTTACGCACGGTCGTCGCCTTCGCTCAGACGTAGCTCTCGCTTCGCCCGCGGGCCGACGATCGTGCCCTCGAGCCCGCCCGAACCGGGAAAGAACGTTATATGAAGATCGGGACGTTGTTGCGGCCGTTGCGAAGCGGCTCGGAGAAGATCGCGGGCAACGACCCGCGGGTCGCCGCGCCGGTGACGCTCGTGGTAACGAGCCCGGAGTTCGCGCATCGCACCACGATGCCCGCGGCCTACCGCGGGAAAGCCTCGGTGTCACCGCCGCTTGCGTGGTCGGACGTGCCCGCCGGCACGCGGGAACTCGTCTTGATCGCGGAAGACGTCGACGTGCCGCTGCCGCAACCGCTCGTGCACGCGATCGTCTACGGCCTCGCACCGGAGCGCGGCGGGCTCGAGGCGGGGGAGATTCCGGCGCTCAAGGCCGGCGCGTCCGCGCGTCCGGACCTGCACCTCGGAAAAGCGGCCGGCTTCGCTCCCGGTTATTTGCCGGTCACGCCGATACCCGGTCATGGTCCGCACCGATACGTCTACCAGCTCTTCGCGCTGGACCAGGCCCTGCCGCCCTTTGCGAAACCGCCGTCGAAAGAACGAATGCTTGCGGCGATGGCCGGTCACGTGCTCGCACGTGGCGGACTCATCGGCCTAGCCGAAGCGTAAGATCCACGCGGCTTGCGGCGCAGCCGCAAACGCCAAAGCGGCTTGCGGCGCAGCCGCAAACGCCAAAGCGGCTTGCGGCGCAGCCGCAAACGCCACAGCGGCTTGCGGCGCAGCCGCAAACGCCAAAGGCCGGCTCCGCCGGCCCTGTTAAGCCGTTCGGCGCTCCAGCGCGGGGTCGGTATCGCGCACGTCCTGATTGTAGAACGACGCGCTCGTCTCTCCGGCGGCCGCTTCGCGCGCGAACGTTATGAGGTGGTGGCTGACCATCCCGATGTGAAACATCGCTTCGACGTTGCCTTTCGCCATCGTCTGTTTCGCCATCTTCCAGAAGACGTCGCGGTAATCGCTCATCACGCCGACGCGAACGAGCAGATTGCCGAGGATCCGCAGCGCGCTCGCGATGTTACGGAAGTTTACGCGCTGTTTGGAGTTAGGCGGCGTGATGCGGTTGGGAAAGACGTGCTCCACGTGGTATTCGAACCGGCGATAGAGCGCTTCCGGCGTGTAGGCTTGCGTGAACGTCCGCCGCCACATGGCGACCATGTCCTCGTACGGGATTTTGAAGGCGACGTTCGATTCGCGACCCGGTTCGTCGACGAGCCGTCCTTCGGCTTCCAATCTGCGATAGAGCGGGGTCCGCGGCAGCGCTTGCAAGAGGTTGATCGTGAGCAGCGGGATCTTGGAAAGTTCGACAAATTCGAGGATGCGTTCGGGCGTGTCGGGCGTGTCGCCGTCGAGACCCATGATGATGCCCGACACGACTTCCATGCCGTGCGCGTGAATGATATCGATCGCTTCCATGATCGGCATTTGATTGTTTTGGCCCTTGTTCATCGCTTTGAGGGCGACGGGGTCCGGCGTCTCGATGCCGCAGAAGATCGTGCAGAAATACGCCTCGCGCATCATCTCGAGCAAATCCGGCGACTTCGCGATGTTGAGCGTCGCTTCGCAGGCGAGCTGTACGGCGTACCCGTTCTTCTTCTGCCAAGCGATAAGGTGCGGCAGTAACTCTTTGGCCGCCTTGCGATTGCCCACGAAATTATCGTCGACGAAATAGATCGCGCGACCGCCGCCGTTGACGAGAATCGCGTCGAGTTCGGCGACGATCTGTTCGGGCGTCTTGAGCCGGGGACTGTTGCCGTAGAGCTCGGGGATATCGCAGAATTCGCAGCGGTACGGGCAGCCGCTGGAAAACTGCACGCTGCCCAGGAAGTACTGGGCCACGTCGATCTTCTCGTACGCGGGCACCGGAAAGTCGGCGAGCGGGAGCCGCTCCTTGGTTTCGATGCGTATCTGCGCCGGCGGACGCGCGACGGATTCCGAGAGTCGCGCGACGATCGCGTCGGTCGCGTCGCCGAGTTCGCCGACGTGCAAGTAATCGAAGTCCGGATAGTACTCGGGGCAGCCCGAGACGGACGGACCGCCGAGCACCGTCACCTTGTCGAACTCGTGCGCGCGCCGGTTGATCTCGTTGATCTGCGGCCGCTGAATGTGCATCCCGCTGACGAACACCACGTCGGCCCAGAGAAAGTCGGCCGGCGTCGCGCGCCGCACGTTCTCATCGACGAAACGAACGTCCCAGTTCGCGGGCATGTAATTCGCGATGACGAGGATGCCCTGCGGCGGCATGAACGCCTTCACGCCGAGGAACGGATAGGCGTGCTCGAACGTGCCGAACGAGGGCGAATAGTGCGGAAATACGCACAGAACGGTTCGCCGAACGCCGGACGACGCTCGATTCACGAGCGCACACCGACCGCGTCCGAGCAGGGAATCGCGCTGTGCCACGCCATAATGTTCGGATAAAGCAACGGCGCGACATTTTCGTCTGACGGCGATTGGCGTTCGTTCGAGCCGAAGAGCATGGGGCCGGTTGTGCCGTGAAACACTCGCAGTCCTGCGGTTCGGCTCCGTAGGGGGTTCCCGATGCGGCTATCTAATCCACCCGGCTTCGGCGCTCGAAGGGACGGACAAGACCTAGGTATGGTTGAGACGGCGCTCTCGTCACACGAGAAGCGGGCGGACGAGCGCGCGGCGTTCGCGTTCGCCCGCGGCATCATCGGTCGCGTCTCGCGCACCTTCGCGATCGGCATCTCGGTCTTGCCGGGCGATCTCGGCAAAGCGGTGCTCGTCGGTTACCTCTTATGCCGCATCGCCGACACGATCGAAGACGACGGCACGGCGACCGCAGCCCGCAGACAAGAGCTGCTCGCGCTCTTCCTAGAATGCTTCCACGATCCCAGCCGGGCGGAACGCTTCGCTGGTGACGCGTCGGATATCCGGGGCGATGCCTCGTACCTCGAACTGCTGCAAGGCACGAACCTCGTCTTCGAACTGCTGCACACGCTGCCGCCCGCGAGTGCCGCGATCGTCGAGAAATGGACGCGCGAGCTCACGGCCGGCATGAGCGAGTTCGTCGGCCGCTATCCCGGCGGGATACGGATCCAAACGATGGCCGAGTATCAGCGATACTGTTACTACGTCGCCGGGACGGTCGGACATCTGCTGACGGATCTCTGGTACTATCATTCGCCGCACGTTCACAAGACCGACTACGAGCGGCTGCTCGTCAATTGCGAAGCCTTCGCCGAAGCGCTGCAAACGGTCAACATCCTTAAAGATATCGCCTGGGACATCGAACACGAGAATGCGGCCTACGTTCCCGAGGAGCTGCTGCGCGCGCGGGGTTCGAGCCATCAAACGATGCTGCAAGTCGCGTGGCGGACGCAGAATCGGGAGGCGCTCACCGGCCTCACGAAGCTCGCCCGCGAGAACATTTACCGGTCGCTCGATTATATGAACGCGATTCCGAAAATGGCGTTGCGCATCCGGCTGTTCTGTCTTTTGCCGGTCTTGTTCGCGGTCGCGACGCTACGCGAAATCGAGCGTTCCAGCGCGATGCTGCAATCCGGCGGCATCATCAAAATCTCCCGCGGCGAGGTCCGTTCGCTCATTCTCGCAGGGTCGTTTTCGACAATCAGTAACAAAACGACGCGGTGGCTCGTCTCGAAAACCAGCCGAAGGCGCTTCGAACTCGGTCTGGCGAAACCCTAAAACGGTTTCTAAGCATATCCTACCTGGCGATCGACTATCCGAGAACGTCGATCGTCCTGTGGGCTCTGCTTTCGATCGCGGGCGTACTCGCGTTTCTCAATCTCAAACTCGCGCTGTTCCCCGATATCACGTTTCCGGTCGTCATCGTAACCGCGAGCACGAATCAGAACGACGTGAACGAAGGGGAGCGAACCATCACGGCGCCGCTCGAAAACGCCTTGCGGGCGCTGCCGGGGATCACGCGACTGCACTCGCTGACCTACCCGCAGTTCGTCGCCGTCGATCTCGCCTTCGACGTCAGCGAATCGCTCGCGCAGCGCCGTGACGACGTGGCGGGGATCATCGCCGGGCTGCACCTGCCGCCCGGGACCAAGACCTCCGTCGCGACCGAGAACCTCAACGAGACGCCGGTCGTCACCTTCGCGCTGATCGCCGAGGGCCGCTCGCTGCGGGAGCTGGCGACGGCGGCGGAACGGGACGTCGCTCCGGCGCTGCGCGCGATCGACGGCGTCCTCAAAGCCGGCGTCGTCGGCGGCCAGAGCACGGGCGATAACGCCTCGGCTTTCCGCTACGGCGGCCGGCCGGCGATCGCGATCGACGTCGTCAAGCGCGCCAATGCCAACGCTCTCGACGTCGGCGAGGCTTCCGACGAGGCCGTCGCGGCCGTCGCCCGGGCGCACCCGGAACTGCGCATCATCACCGCCTCCACCCAAGTGACCTATATCCTGGAGGCCTCGCGGGCCACGCAAGAGGCGCTCGCGCTCGCGGTCGTGCTCGCGATCCTCGTCATCTTGCCGTTCCTGCGGGATTGGCGCGCCACGGCGATCTCGGCGGTCGCGATCCCGGTCTCGCTGCTCGGCACGGCGATCGTGATGTGGCTGTTCCACTTCAACCTCGAAACGATTACGCTGCTCGCGCTGGCGCTCGTCGTCGGCGTGATTCTCGACGATGCGATCGTGGTCGTCGAGAACATCGTGCGTCATCTCGAAAGCGGTGAATCGGCGAAAGGCGCCGCCCTAGAGGCCAATAAGGAGATCGGCTTAACGCTCGTAGCCGCCTCGCTCACGATCGTCGCGGTCTTCCTGCCGATCGGCTTGATGCGCGGGACGCTCGGTCAGTTTTTCCGGCCCTTCGGGCTGACGGCCTCGGCGGCAGTAATCTTCTCGCTGCTCGCGGCCCGGACGCTCTCGCCGACGATCGCCGCCTGGTGGCTCCACGGCCGCGGCGCCGCCGCGCGCCGCATCGACCCCGACCACTTTCTCGCGCACCCGCACTACCGGCGGATGCTGAGCTGGTCGTTACACCATCGCGCGGCCGTCATCGCGCTCGCGGCGCTCGCTTTCGCCGGCGGGCTCGCGCTGATCCCCTTCATCCCCAAAGGGTTCATCCCGCACCTGGATCGTGGCGAGTTTCTCGTGTCGTTTCAGACGCCGCTCGGCACGAGCCTCGCCGACACCGAGGCGACGGCGGCGAGCCTCGAAGCCTCGCTGCGCCAAGACCCCGCCGTGCTCGATTACTATACGACGATCGGCGGCCGCCCCGACGCCCAAAACGTCGGCACGATCGACGTTCGGCTGCGGCGCGAACGTAAAGTGAAGACCATCGACGTGGAGAACGCCGTGCGCGGGCGGCTGCCGGTACTCGACGGCGTCGTGACGACCGTCGAGGACGTTCCGTTCGTCGGCAGCGGTACGTCCAAGCCGCTGCAAGTCGCTCTGGTCGGCGACAATCTTACGGAATTGCGCGCGCTCGGGCTGCATCTCCAGCATCAGCTCGGCAAAGCGAAGGGCTTCGTCAACGTGAGTTCGAGCGGGCTTTCGGACGGTACGCCGTTTTCGGCGATCGAACACGTCGGCGGAAAACGCGCCGTCCAAATCACGGCGGACCTGGTCCCGTCGTTGCAGATCGGCGACGCGGATTCGATGGTCGTCGCCGCGGCCCGGAAGCTGCTTCCGAACAATAAAAGCGCGAAGCTCCAATTCGGCGGCGATTCGGAAGATTCGGTAACGACCTTCCGCGATTTCGGCATTGCGCTCGGGCTCTCGGTGATCGCGATCGTCGTGGTGCTGCTCGTGCTCTTTCGCAGTTGGGTCGATCCGCTCGTAATTACGGTGTCGTTACCGCTCTCGATCGTCGGAGCGCTCTTCGCGCTGTGGATTACGCGCGCGGATTTCGGCCTCATTTCGCTCATGGCGGTCATCTTTCTCTTCGGCCTCGTGAATAAGAACGCGATCCTGCTCGTCGACCGCATAAAAAAATTGCGCTCGCTCGGCATGGCCCGCAGCGACGCGATCTACGAGGCCGGGGCGCAGCGGCTGCGGCCGATCCTGATGACGACCGCCGCGACCATCCTCGGCATGCTGCCGATCGCGCTCGGCCTAGGAGCGGGGGCGGAGCTGCGCGCGCCGATGGCCGTCGCGATCATCGGCGGCCTCATAACCTCGACGGTCCTGAGCCTCGTCGTGATTCCGGTCGCCTACACGGTCGCCGACGATTGGGCCCATGGCGGCGAACTCACGGGTTGAGCCGGCTGGCCTTCCTCACCGGCGGCACGGGTTTCGTCGGCGCCAACGTCGCGCGCGCGCTGCTCGCCGCGGGCTGGTCGGTCCGGGCGCTCGCGCGTCCCGGCAGCGACCGCCGCAACCTGCTCGACCTCGGGCTCGACATCGTCGACGGCGATATCACGGCGCCCGACCTCGCCTCGCACATGCGCGGCGCGGAAGCCGTCTTTCACGTCGCCGCCCACTACAGTCTGTTCCGCCGCGACCGCGAAGCGCTGATGCGCAGCAACGTGCTCGGAACGCGCAACGTGCTCGCCGCGGCCAAACGCGCGAAGGTGCGGCGGACGGTCTACACGAGCTCGGTCGCGGCCATCGGCGTGAAGCATCGCGGCGTGGCGGACGAGACGTACCGGAGCGATCCGGAGCGGCTCATCGGGGCCTACAAACGCTCGAAATACCTGGCCGAGCGCGAGGCGATGGGCGCCGCGCTCGCCGGGCAGGACGTCGTCATCGTCAATCCGACCACGCCGATCGGTCCGTGGGATCGGAAACCGACGCCGACGGGCGACATCATCGTGCGGTTCTTGCGCGGGCGGATGCCGGCGGCCATCCCCGAAACCGGGCTCAACTGGGTCGATGTCGCCGACGTCGCGCGCGGTCATCTGCTCGCGCACGAACGCGGCCGTAGCGGCGAACGATATATTCTCGGCGCTGAAAACCTTCCGCTCCGAAGCTTGTTGCAGCGCGTGGGTCGCGAAGTCGGACGGTCCGCTCCGCGTTACTCCTTGCCGCATTGGATTCCGCTCGCGGCGGCGTTTATCGACGAGGAGATGCTCGCCCGGATGGGGCGCGAACCGACGATACCCGTCGACGGCGTGCGCATGAGCCGGGAGTTCATGTATTACGATTCGTCGAAAGCGACGATCGAGCTCGGATACGTTCCCCGGTCGATCGACGGTGCGATCCGCTCGGCCGTCCAATGGTTTACCGCCAATGGGTACACGTAGCGTACTCGAGCCAGCGATCCAGCCACCGAAACGGAGATAACGAACACTAAGCATGGCAGTCTCGCTAAAGCAAGCCGCGGTTATCGGCAAGTACGTCGTCGAGCAAAAACTACGGGGGCGCAAAAAATACCCGCTAACCCTGATGCTCGAGCCGCTATTCCGCTGTAACCTCGCCTGCAGCGGCTGCGGCAAGATCCAGCACCCGGTCGAGGTCTTACGCAAGCATCTCTCGGTGCAGGAGTGTTTCGACGCGGTCGACGAGTGCGGCGCGCCCGTAGTCGCGATCCCCGGTGGCGAGCCGCTGTTGCATCCCGATATCGAAGAGATCGTCCGCGGCCTCGTGGCGCGCAAGAAATTCGTCTACCTCTGCACGAACGCGATCCGTCTCGAGCAGAGTTTGGATAAGTTTACGCCGTCGGACTATTTTTCGTTCTCGGTGCATCTCGACGGACTGAAGCCCGCGCACGATCACGCGGTCGCGCGCGACGGCGTGTGGGATATCGCCGTAAAGGCGATTCGAGCGGCGAAAGCACGCGGCTTCCGCGTTACGACCAACACGACGATCTTCAACGGCGCGACGCCGCAAGAAGTTCAGGCGTTCTTCGATTTCGCTACCGACGAACTCGGCGTCGACGGCATGATGATCTCGCCCGGCTATCCGTATGAGAAGGCGCCCGATCAGGAGCACTTCTTGCACTCGGAACAGACGAAGGCGCTCTTTAAAGAAATCATGGCGCCCTACACCGCCAAACAGAATAAGTGGAACTTCAACGCGAGCCCGTTGTTCCTCGATTTCCTCGTCGGTGAGAAAGATTACGAGTGCACGCCGTGGGGCATGCCGTCGTACTCGCTCTTCGGTTGGCAGCGGCCGTGTTATCTGCTCGGTGAGGGGTACGCGAAGACGTATCAAGAGTTGCTGGATACGACCGACTGGTCGGCCTATGGCCGCAAGAGCGGCAATCCGAAATGTTCGGATTGCATGGTACATTGCGGTTTCGAACCGACGGCTGCCGAAGATTCCATGCGCCCGAAGAACATCTTACGCGCGATGACCACGATCATGGGTCGCAATTAGCGGAACGGTCACCGGCACTGCCACGGGCGCGCGCGAGGCGACGGCCGCGCGTGCCGCGGGCGGCACGATCGCGAGC
>CAXUFI010000063.1:0-11041 GCA_964250245.1 uncultured bacterium | reverse complement strand
CCACCGCGGCCGCGCCGTCGTTCACGCCCGGTGCGTTGCCGGCGGTCACCGTGCCGCCCGGCTCGAGGGGCGGCAGTTTCGCCATCGCCGCGAGCGACGCGTCGGGCCGGATCGGCTCGTCCGTATCGACCAGCGTGAACGGAGCGTCGCCCGTCACGTAGGAATTGTAGCGCGCGAGTTGTGCTTGGAGATTCTCCGGCGGCGCGTGAAAGAGCCGGTCCGCAGCGCCGCTCGTTCCGGCCGCGACCGGGACGCGAGCGCGGGCGGGTTCCGGCAGCGCGTCGACGACGAGCTTCGCCTTCGCCTTCGTCGCGATTTTCAGGGCGACGATCTCGTCCTTGAAAAGCCCTTCGGCCGTGGCGTCCGCGGCGTGGCGATGTGAGAGACAGGCGAACTCGTCCTGGACTTCGCGCGTGATGCCGAGATCGGCGTTGACGCGCGTTTGCGCTTGCGCCATCGTCCAGCCGGAATACGGGTCGAGGAGCGCGTCATGCGTCATGAGATCGAGCAACGCACCGTCGCCGAAGCGGTAGCCGAAGCGCGCGTGCGGTAGAGCGTACGGCGCGTTCGACATCGATTCCATTCCACCGGCGACGGCGACGCGCTTCGCACCGTCATGGATAAGCCGCGCCGCCTGCACGATCGCGATAAGGCCCGACGCGCAGACCTTATTGACGGTTTCGAACGTCGTCGTCTTACTGAGACCGGCCTTGAAGAGCGCTTGCCGCGCCGGCGCCTGACCGTTCGCGCCTTGGATGACGTTTCCCATGATGACGTGTTCGATCTCGGCCGGGTCGACGTGCGAACGCTCGACGGCGGCGCGAATCGCTTCGCCGCCGAGCGTCGTCGCCGAAAGCGCGACGAGCGCACCGCCGAGTTTACCGAACGGCGTGCGGGCGGTGGCGAGAACGACCGTCTTCAAATTAATCGCAACTGCTAGCGAATGGGCACATCGGGAAGACCTTCCGGATGCGCTCGAGTCGGTCCTCGGCCGCAAAATGCTTATGATGCGAGCTAACAAAACGGGAAGACGACGTATCGCCTTCCCGTTCCGAATATCGCTACCGGCGTTTAGCGGTGCGACCGCCGGGTGCGTTGTAGCGCGAATCCGCGCAATCTCTGCGTGGCATCCGCTCGGCTCAGTTTCGCAAGCGTCTGTACCGCGGGCGAGCCGGCCGCCTGCATGAACAACGTCGCGGACGACACCGTGATGTCGGCTTGACCGTTTGCACCCGTTATAGTCGGGCTCGGATTATTCGGTGCCTTAACGGCTGACGACTCGAAGGCCGGGTAGTCGAAGCCGACGAGCTGAACCGTGAACGCATCGCCGTCGGAAGCACCCGTGAACCCCGACCCGGCCGCAACGCTCGCGGTGGTGTTTTGTGCCGCCGTACAAATCGACGGCGCGGTCGAACTCGGCACACCGACCGGACCGATTGCGGCCGGTAGCGTATACGTGCCTGAAGCCGTCGCGAGTATGGTGTAGTACGACGGGTTGCCGGCACTTGCAGGCGCCGAACCGTTGCAGCTTACCGCGCCGGTCACGGTCGGTCCGAAGTCCGTGATTTGTACATACGCTTCCGTAACGCCGGCGGGGAGGACGACCGGCAGCGTAAGTCCGCCGGCTCCGGTCGTGGTTACCGCGGAAGGCGGAACGATGGCCGGCAGGAGCGCCGCCGTGTGAAGCGTCGCGGGTGCCGTCAGCGTACCGTTCGATGTTTGACTCGTTGGAATAACGACGCTCAGTGTGTAAGCCCCAACCGCAGGCACGACGCCCTGGAAGACGTCGAGCCCTTCTTCCGTACCGAGCAGACTGCTCGGTTCCCCTTGACCGTCGCGCGTTCCGCGGCCGGTGCCGTTCGGATCGAATGCCGGCGGCCCACCGAAGGGCACGAATGCGTTCGGGTCGCCGGCCATCGTGGCGGCGAGAGGGTCGTATGCCGGCACGACGTTCGGAACGTACGAGACGGGTTGCGTAGCCGGTAGTTCGCCGGCGCCGCCGACCGTCGTCGTGTTGAACGGCTCGATCCCCGAACTGAAGACGCCGTTCGAAACGCCGAAGGTCGTCGCCGGTATCGTCGTCGCGCCCGCCACCTGTTGCGGAGTCGCCTTGATCGCGTTGCCACCAATCTCCGACGTGGCCACGCCGTTGACGATGGTCGCGCCGTAATCGTCGGCGGTTCCCGCGACGGCCGGCAGCTTCAACGGCCCGCTAAGCGTCGGCGTATTGACGAGCGTTTCGCTCAGCCCGACGGATTGCTGACCGGAGACCTGCCGGAACGTCGTGACGACGTTTAGCCCGGTTGCCGCGGCGCCCGGCATATCACCGAAGATGTTCGCCGTTCCCACCGCGAGCTGCAGTTTGCCCGAGAGAGGGTTGACCGCCGAAACCGGCTGCGGACTCGAGCCGGACGTACTGCAGCCGGCAAGCGCCGTCGAGACGCAGGCCGCAATGAGAAGGGCACGTTTTGTATCGATAGTGGTAGCTTTCATCTAGATGTTCAACTGGTAGTAAACGTCGACGTTCAAGGGCGAGTTGAACGGCACGAGATACGCCCCGTTGGTGAAGGCGTTGTACTGCGTCGGCACGTTCGCGTAGCCGCGTGAGGCGCCGAAACCGGGCGTACTGACCTGCGGCACCTGACCCGTCTGCGGGCCCGAAACGCCGGTCGCGACCGGTTGATAGTACGGATTAACGAGTGGAATCGATTCGTAATACGGATCGCCTCCAACGTTTTGTACCTGGATACCGATGGTGCTGCGGTGGAACTGATACTCGACCGTGATATTACCGTTGAAGTTGGGCTTGGAAAGGATGCCGCCCGCGGCCGAGTTCTGCGGCGTGCCGCGCGTCGCGGCAATATTCGGATTGAAACCCGTGCCCGGCAGAGCCGGATCGGCAAATTGGGTAGCGATCCCGACACCCTCGGAGGCATTGAAACCAGGAATCGCGGTGACACCTTGACCGAAGTTGACTTGCGGAATATTCGCGTTACGGCCACCGATGGGGAATTGCGAGGCTGTCGTCGTGCCGAGCGTATACGGGTAGCCGCGGTCGTAGTTGAGGACCGGAGTGATATGTAGGCCGAACTTCGTCTTATAGGTTACGCCCAACCGAGCTTGTACCGGTGATACGTAGCCGGCTCGATAGACGTCCCCCAGCAGCAGCGAGCTCGATTCGATCGCCGGAAGGCCGTTCTCACCACTAAGCAGCGGCGGCGTGGAGTCCAGCACGTTCTGATACGTCGCGCTGAAGAACCCGGAGAACCCGACCGGACGCTCCGGTGTGGTCAAGCCGAACTCGACGCCCGCCGTCTTGTTGATGCCGAGATTGTTTACCGTAAACACGCCGCCGAGAAACTGGCCGGTCGTCGGACTGATCTCTTCGCTAATGAACGAGAATGAAGGCACACCGGTAGCCGTCTTCACGAACGGCGTCAGTCGCAAGCCCCAGCCGTTCGTGAACTGGTGCTGGTAGCTGAAGTCGTAGTTCGAAAAGATCGTCGGCAGACCGTTACCGAGATCCGGCGCGTCGTTGTTATTGTCGCCGAACCAGTACAATTGCGACGCGTAGCTTTGACAAGGGAAGTTCGGTAGCGCAGAACCTGGGATGCCCGTGCCGCACATCGAACCCGGTTTCGCCGGGATCTTGTTGAAAGCAGCCGCATTATACAATCCGGCCGGCGTGCCGGCATCTTGCGCGTTCGAGAATTGGGCCGAGCGGCCGTACCCGAAGCGCACCGAGTCGTTGCGATCGATTTCGTACGAGACGGCTCCGCGCGGTTCGTCGACCTGTGGTCGCAGAACGCTCGACGGTATGGACGCTAACGCGACGTCGCTCGGATCGCTATTGGCGATACTTGCGGGCGCATAAGGGTTCACTCCGTATTTGTAGATCTCCGCGTCTCGGCGATAGCCGAGGTCGAAGCGCAACGCGTCGGTCGGATTGTACTGAAAGCGAAGAGCCTCGGCCGTAGTGATGAACGTCGAGTTATTATAGTTGATGCCCCACGTCGGTATCCGAGGAATGTTGGTACCGAAGAACTTCGATAGGTATCCCCCCGGCAAGAAGTCGGCATAGTCGGGTGAGGTACACGCAGCATACGCAACGCCTTGCGTAGCGCACTGGCCGATGAGGCTTCCGCTACCGCCCGCACCGCCACTGTTTTCTCCGAGTAGCGCGTATGGCTCGTAACCGTTCCATAGCGGCTTTTGGTCTTCGTATTCGCCGTGTAGCGTAATCGTGTACTTCGGGCCGAACGACCGCGTCAGGTCGAGTTGACCACCAACGCGTTGGCCGCCGAAGTCGTTCCAAGACGGAGCAGCCTGGCCTGCGGCCCCGATACTGTTTTGCGTCGTCTGCTGGATCCAGGTGTTGTAATAACGTAATGCCGCAAACGTGTTCTGATCGATGCTTGCATCGTACTCGAACTTCAGCAGATTCGTCCGATTGTAATTCGTCTGCTCGGGCGATGTGGGAGTCGACGCAAGATTGGCCGGAAGGCCTGGCTGGAGTGGCGCTAGGGCTGCGAAGTTCGGCGTAAGCGGGGCACCGACGCCGATATTGTAGTTTGAGATCAGTGAGGGGTCGTTCGGGTAGTATTGGAGCGAATTCGACGTGCCGTTGAACAGCCCGCCGCGATCTCCGTACGTTTGCAAGTCTTGGTTACTGAACAGCACCTGAAGCGATTGCGCGTTATTATGACCGAACTTCAGTATGAGATTATTGACCAGCTGATCGTTATTGAGCGCGCTGAAACCGTAGAAGGCACCGTTGCCGAGCGTGGCGACGTTCGTCGTGTTGAAGCCGTATCCGAGGTTACCACTTTGCAACGTGTCGGTGTACGGAACCGTCCGCTGTCCCGTAAACGAGAAGTAATCGGAGATGTTTCCGCTACGCGTTGCGGTGCCGTACTCGAAGGAAGCCTGGTGGAAATAATTTGGTCCCCCGACCTCGAGGTCGGCGAGTCCGGTGCCCGGATAGGACCCACGCTTCGTGATCGTATTCACGACGCCGCCGCCGACGTTGCCCTGCGTGGCATCGCCCGGGCCTGAAACGACCTGCACGGAGCCGACCCCATTGAAGCGGCCGCTCGACCCGTTCGAGCTGAAGAACGGCTCGGTCAGCGGGACTCCGTCGAGTTGGTAGCCGACTTCCGTTTCGAGGCCGCCGCGAATCGTAATGTTTCCGCTCGAGGAGACCGACGTTCCAGGAGCGGCGAGTAAGAGGTCGGTCTGATTGGTCGATGCGGATTTTCCGGTCGTTTCCGCGATACGGTTGCCCGAGATCGTGAACGAGTCGGTCGTTTGCGTGGGCTGGAACGCCGAACTTATGCTTCGTGTCGTCGTCCGGCCGATCGTACGCAAAACCTTGGCCACGCGAAGATTTCCAATGTTGTTGGACTGGTCGCCGATGACCGTGACGCCGTTTTGCTGCAGAGCTTCGTAACCCGGCGCTTCGACGGTGATCAGATACGTGTCGACCGTTAATCCGTTGAAGGTAAATTGCCCGTTCGAACTCGTCGTCGCATGAACGGTCGCCGATGGCGAGGCAGCGGTGACTCGCGCGCTCGCGATCGGCGCGCCTGTCGTGGTATCGACGACCGTGCCGCTCAAATTACCATATTGGCCGCCGGCAGCCAGCGCCGGATCGATCGATGTGAGTAAGAGCGCAAAGACCGCTACCAAGACGGAGAAGAGACGCAACGACGTAATGACGCCCCTGCGAAGGAGATGAGGTTGCTTCATAAAGTCCCCAAGGAAGGAAGAGGAACCGTCCTCCACCGCTCGTCCGAACCTATGCTTACATAGCGGAACGACGGCCGGCAAAGCACGGCAATCTGCGGTCGCGAATTCCCTGGTCGCACTACCGACCCTGTATGTTTTTCCGATCCTGGCTAGACAAATGTATAATCGATTCTTAAGATTTCGCTTTTCCTGTAGCACAGCCGACCAACGCAAGCCTTCAGCGGCGCGTGCAGACGACCCGCTCGTCCGGTTCGCAGCGCTCGCATTCGAACTGCACGGTGACGTGATCGATGCCGAATTCGTGGCTCGCCCGGGCTTCGATCGCGCGCAGGATCGCGGAGGCTTCGCTGATGCGCTTGTCGGCAAGGAGCACGTGCGCGGATAACACGTGCGAGCCGCCGCCGATCGTCCAGACGTGCAGATCGTGAACGTCGACGACGCCGGGCAGCGCGCACATCCGCTCGCGTACGTGCGGCACGGCGGCCTGCGCGGGTGCGCTTTCCAGCAGGACCGAGGCGGCGTCGCGCACGATGGTCGCGACGCCGGCGATGACGATCGCCGCGACGAAGAGCGAGAGCGCCGGATCGATCCAGGCGGCATGCGTTGCCAGCACGAGGAGGCCGCCTAGCGCCACGCAAAAGGCGCCGAGCGCGTCGCCGGCCACGTGGACGAGCGCGGCCCGCACGTTGAGATCGCCGTGGGCCCCGCGCACGAGCAACAACCCGACGAGCACGTTGATCGCGAAGCCGGCCCCGGCGAACGCCGCCATGAGGTTCCCCTGCGGCACCTCGGGCGAACCGAATCGCCGGAGCGCCTCGACGACGATGACCGTCGAGATCCCGAAGAGGATGAAGCCGTTCCCGAGCGCCGCGAGCGTTTCGAAGCGGGCGAACCCGTACGTCTGGCGATCGTTCGCGGGCCGCCGCATCTGCGCCGCGGCGAGGACCGAGATCCCGAGCGCGACGACGTCCAGAAAGACGTGCGCGGCATCGGTCAGGAGCGCTAGGCTATGGGCGGCGAGGCCGCCGGCGAGTTCGAGGGCAGCGACGGCGAACGTCAACGCGAGCGCCGTGCCGAGCGCGGGCTTCGCGTGTGGGTGCGCGTGTCCGTGCGCGTGCGCGTGCGCCATCAGAACGCTTCGCCGGACCGTGCTTTGGCGCCGAGCAGAAGCAGCATGATCGCGAAGGTCGCGAACGTGCGCGACTCGGCCCGCCCGATCACGCTCGCATCGTAGCTGCCGGCGCGCGAGCCCGCGGCCGCGAAGCGCGGCACGAGCGGCGGCACGTCGCGAACGTAGGCTTCGAAGGCGGGACCGAACGTCTGCCGGAGATAGGCTTCTTCTAAAGGGACGATCGCCGCGTACACGCCGAGCATCGTCCCGAGGCCGAGCACGGCGAGCGCCGTCCGGCGCGTCGCGGGCAGCGCGCCCGTAAAGGCCAGCGTGAAGCCGAGGGCCGTGATGAAATTCCCGAGGTAGAGCGGGTTTCGTACGAAAGCGTACGGACCGGCGGTGACGAGCTGCGGCGCGGTCACGTACGCCGCACGCGTGGTCGCGCCGGAGTAGCCGACGGCCCAGCAGCGCAGCGCTTCTCCGGCTAGTGCGACCGGGATCCCGACGGCGAGCGACGGGCGCGACGGACGCCCGAGCCAGGCGAGCGCGACCGCGGGCAGCGCGAGCAGCGCGCCGCGGTTCTTAAATACGGCGTCGCGCCAGGAGCGCTCGGCGTCACTCGCCATCGAGATCGAGCGCGACGAAACGGTAGCCGGCGCCGCGCACGGCGGCGAGTACGGCCTCACGAACCTCGGGCGCGGCGAAGCGCGTCACGTCGTGCGCCGGCACCGACAGGCGTGCGACGTCGCCGTGGGCCGTTACGCGAACGCCGGGATAGCCCGCCGCCTGCAGCGCCGCTTCCGCCGCTCGGGTTCGTTTGGAGGTCATAGCGGGGGCAGCAACTCCTCGAGGCGGGCGGCGACCTCCGCGAACGGGCGGTCCGTCGCACGCGCGATGCGCGCGACGTCGTCGTATTCGAGCGTGCGCCGGGCTTGTCCGTCGAGCGAGGACGTCTTCACCCGCACGGAGCCGAGCGGCGTTTCATGGGTGGCCGTGGTGCGCGGCAGCGTGTAGCGCCGCTCGCGCCGGACGCGCACGCCGAGCGTCGTCGTCTCGCCGAGCATCACGCGGGCCACCGCCGCCTCGGCCTCGAGCGGCGCGACGGCGCCGAAGAGGATCGCCGGCCGGGACTTCTTCATCGTGACCGGGGCGAGCCACACGTCGAAAGCGCCGGCGGCGAGCGTCCGCTCGAGCGCGAGTTCGAAGCGCTGCGGCGACATGTCGTCGACGTTGGCTTCGAGCACGGCGATCTCGTCCGTCGTTACGCCGGGCGCCTCGCTAAGCGAGCCGACCGATGCGCGCAGCACGTTGGGAACGGAAAAGTCGGACCGGCCCGCGCCGTAGCCGATCCGCAGCGCGCGCATCGCCGGCCGGTCGCCGGGCCGCGCGACCAGCGTCGAGAGAATCGCGGCCCCCGTCGTCGTCACCATCTCTCCGCGCACGCCGGCATCGTAGGTCGGCGCTCCCCGCAGGAGCTCGGCGGTCGCGGGCGGCGGATTGGGATAGCGGCCGTGCTGCATGGCGATCGCGCCCGAGCCGAGCGGAAACGCCGAACAATAGACGCCCTCGATCCCGAGCAGGTCCAGGGCGACGCAGGTCCCCGCGACGTCGAGGATCGCGTCGACCGCGCCGACTTCGTGAAAGTGAATCGTCTCGACCGTTCCGCCGTGGACTTTGGCCTCGGCCTCGCCGAGGCGAACGTAGATTTCGCGGGCGCGCGCCTTCTGGCGCGCGGTGAGTCCGCTACGGTCGAGAATTGCGAGGACTTCCGCGAGATGCCGGCCGGCGTGGCCGTGACCGTGCTCGTGATCGGCCTGGCAATGCTCGTGCTCGTGCTCGTGCTCGTGCTCGTGCTCGTGCTCGGCGTGGTCGCCGTCCTCGCCCGGAATAACGAAGTCGAAGTAGGTCGCGGCGATGCCCGCCTTCGTGACGCGCCGCGCTTCGCTCGTCCAGCCGGCGACGGGGAGCGTGCGCAACGCGGCTTCGAGTGCCGTGCGGTCCGCGCCGGCGTCGAGCAGCGCGCCGAGCAGCATGTTGCCGCTCGCGCCGCCGATCATCTCGAAATAGACGACGCTCACGGCACGCGGGCCGCTTCCCGGGCCGCGGCGTACACGTCGCGCAACGATTGCGTGAAGCGGTAGGCCGGTTCCCAGCCGGTCGCGGCTCGGAGTTTCGCGTTATCGCCGTAGGTCAGCGGCACGTCGACGGGCCGCATCAGCGCCGGCTCTTCACGAATCTCGACGGTGATGCCCGCCACCGTCACGAGCGCGCGTAACACGTCCTCGAGCTTGCGCGGCAGGCCGCTGCACACGTTGTAGATTTCACCGTCCGTTCCGTGCAGCGCGAGCTCGACATACGCGCGTACGACGTCGCGCACGTCGAGAAAGTCGCGCTGCGCCGTGAGGTTGCCGACGGGGAACTGCGGCTCGCCGCCCGCGGCGATCGCCGCCAGCCGCTGCGCGAACGCCGCGACGGCGAATGAAGGATTCTGCCCGGGTCCGATATGGTTGAACGCGCGCGTGACGAGCGCGCGCAAGCCGTAGGTGCGCGTCGAGGCGAGCACGATCGCTTCGGCCGCGGTCTTACTCGCCGCGTAAGGCGTCGCGGGTTGCGGCGCGAGCGTTTCGCGAAGCGGCAGATCGGCGGCGGGTCTGCCGCCGTAAACCTCTCCCGAACTCACGAAGATCAAGCGCGGGCGCGCCGCCGCGGGCAGGCCGCGGATCGCTTCGATGAGCCGCGCCGTACCGGCGACGTTCGTGTCGTAGGTTGCGAGCGGCGCCCGCGTCGCCTCGGGCACGAACGCCTGCGCCGCGAGGTGGAAGACGACGTCGGCCTGCGCGAGCTCGACGACGCCGCGCACGTTATCGAGGTCGCCGAGATCGAGCGCCAGATCGATATCGGCGCCCTCGCTATCGCGGGCGGCCGCGAGCGCTTCGAAACCGCGCGACCGCAATTCGGCCACGAGATACCGGCCGACGAAACCGTTTCCGCCCGTTACGAGGGCGCGCACGTCAAACGCGCGCGAACGAGCGAAGCCGGTCCATATCGGCGGAGACCATGCGGTCGATGAGTTGTTCGAACGTAACGAGCGGTTCCCAACCGAGCACGCGTTTGGCTTTCGAAGGATCGCCGATGAGCAGATCGACTTCGGCCGGCCGCATGAAGCGCGGATCCTCGACCACGTAGCGCTCGAAATCGAGATCGACCGCTTCGAAGGCCAGCCGGCAGAACTCGCGGACGCTGTGCGTGCGGCCGGTCGCGACGACGTAGTCCTGCGGTTCGTCGTGCTGCAGCATGGACCACATGGCGCGCACGTAATCGCCGGCGAAGCCCCAGTCGCGGCGCGCTTCGAGATTCCCCAACCGCAATTCCGTTTGCAAACCGAGCTTGATCCGCGCGACGCCGTCGCTAATCTTACGCGTTACGAATTCCTTACCGCGCCGTTCCGACTCGTGATTGAACAGAATACCGCTAACCGCGAACAGATCGTACGACTCGCGGTAATTTACGGTAATCCAATGTCCGTAGACTTTCGCCACGCCGTAGGGGCTGCGCGGATAGAACGGCGTATCCTCGCTTTGCGGCGTCTCTTGAACCTTGCCGAACATCTCCGAGCTCGAGGCTTGGTAGAAGCGAATGTTGGAATCGACGGCGCGGATCGCCTCGAGCACGCGCGTAACGCCGAGCGCCGTAAATTCTCCCGTCAACACGGGTTGCGTCCAGGACGTCGGCACGAACGATTGCGCCGCCAAATTATAGATCTCGTCCGGCCGGTACGCGGCGATCAATTGCGACATCGAACTCTGATCGAGCAGATCGCCCGAGACGATCTCGACGCGGTCGACGAGATGTTCGATGCGTTCGTGCACCTCGGTGCTCGTGCGGCGCGTCATGCCGATCACGCGGTAGCCACGCTCTAAGAGCAGCTCCGCGAGATAGGAGCCGTCTTGTCCCGTGATGCCCGTGATTAACGCTGTCTTCATTCCGGCGTCATTCTTGTGCATCCGCAGAAGGCTTCTTTTTAATCGCGGGACCTATGGCGGAAGCGGCAGGCCAAGCGGCGCGTGCGAGCGCGTCCCATTGCGCGCCGTTCGTGCCCTGCCAATCGAAGAACGTGATGCCGAGGGCGCCGGCCGCGCGCGCCGCTGCCGAGAAAATCCTCGCCGCGTTCGAGATCGACGG
>CAXUFI010000062.1:0-11265 GCA_964250245.1 uncultured bacterium | reverse complement strand
CGACCGGATCGCCAAATACACGAACCAAATGCCCGCCGGCTTCTTCAACCGGCCGTACGCCGCTACGATCGAGAGCTCGGGCGCGCTCGCCGCCGTTCGGTTGCGCTACGATGCGCCCGACGCGTGGCCGGCGGGGGCACATTTCGAGCGCCGGTTGGAACTCGCACCGCACGCCCGCTGTCTGCAAGCCGTGTTGACGAACCGGTTCGCCGGCACGAGTCCCCTCGCACTGCATCAACGCGCCGTTTCGGTAACGTCGCTGGCCGTCGGCGACGTGCGCGCCCCGCACGCGCGTCTCATCCTCGACCGTTCGCAACCGCTCGCCGCGGTCGACGAGCTGACGGTCGCGCCGTCGCAGCGCGGGCTCGGGCTCTACGACCCCGCGACGCACGAACTCGCGCTCGTCGCGTGGAGCGCGGCGGACGCTCCGGCGACGGTAACCGGCCGAACGAATTCGCTGCTCGTGCGCGTCGCGCAGCCGCCGTCCGGGGCGAGCGTCGTGGCGTTCGGATACGAGCACGCCGCCGGCGGCGACGATGCGCTCGCCCGCGTTACGGCGTTCGCGGCGAGCGGTTGCGCGGACGGGGCCGCCGAGCGCGCGGCGCGTTAACGCAAGGGCTCCCGCGCAGCCGTTGGGAAGCAACCCGCGCCAGGGGAAGTGGCGGAACGGTCTACGCGACCGCCTCAAAAGCGGTTGAGCTTACGCTCTTGTGGGTTCGAATCCCACCTTCCCTACATGGACATTCCGGTAAGCGAAAGACGCGCGTGACCTTCGAAGGCGGCCCGTTGCGCGGCGAGCTACGCGTAGCGGGCGACAAATCCATCTCCCATCGAGCGCTGATGCTGGCGGCAGTAGCCGACGGCCGGTCCGAAATCGTGAATCCCAACCGCGGCGAGGACGTGCTCGCTACGCGCGACGCGGTCGCCGCCTTCGGCGCGCGGGTCGACGATCGCGGCGCGACGATCGTCGTCACGGGCGGTCACCTGCACGACCCGGCGCAGACGATCGACGCCCGCAACTCCGGCACCACGACGCGGTTGCTGATGGGACTCTGCGCGGGCCACGGACTCAATGCGCGGTTCGACGGTGACGCCTCGTTACGCCGGCGGCCGATGGAACGCGTCGCGCGGCCACTGCGAGCGCTCGGCGCCGAGGTCGTCACCAGCGCCGGCCGTTTACCCGCGACCGTCCGCGGCATTTCCGCGCCGCTCGGCGGCGACTTCGCGCTCGAGATCGCGTCCGCGCAAGTCAAGTCGGCAATCTTATTTGCGAATCTCCACGCGCGCGGGCTCGTGCGCGTCAGCGGCGACGCCCGCTCGCGCGACCATACGGAACGGCTCCTGCACCGCTTCGGTCGCACGATCCGCTTCGACGGCCGCACGATCGAACTCGAACCGGGCCGCACGGTCGCACGCGACGTCCGCATTCCAGCCGATCTCTCCGGCGCCGCTTTCTTCCTCGCGGGTGCGACGTTGACGCCCGGCAGCGATCTGCTCTTGCGTGAGGTCGGCGTCAATCCGACGCGCACCGGTGTGCTCGACGCGTTGCTCGCCATGGGCGCGGACATCGCACTCTTGGACGAGCGCGATCTCGACGGCGAACCGATCGCCGACGTGCGCGTCCGGTACCGGCCGCTGCGCGCGACGACGCTCGACGGCGATCTCGTCGTGCGCGCGATCGACGAGATTACGATCTTGGCCGTCGTCGCGGCCCACGCCGCGGGAACGACGCGGATCCGCGATGCGGGTGACTTACGCGGAAAAGAGAGCGACCGGCTGGCGACCATCGCCGAAACGCTGCGGGCGTGCGGCGTCGAACTCACCGAACATCCGGACGGACTCGATATCGAAGGCGGCGGCGCTCAGGCGCCGCAGCGAACGCTGCGCACCCATGAGGACCATCGCATCGCCATGGCGATCGCCGCGCTCGCCGCGCCGACCGGGGCCCACGTTATCGACGATCCGGACTGCATCGCGGTGAGCTTCCCCGGCTTCATCGAACTCTGGCAACGCGCGCAGGGGACGCAGAGCGCCGCTTAAGCGGCGGCATCACCCTTGCCGCTTTTGTCGCTCTTGACTTCGGTCTTAGGCTCGGCTTTGGGTGCCGCGTCGGATTTCGTCTCGGACTTCACTTCGGTCGCCGGTTTGCGAGAGTCGTTGATATAGAACCCCGAGCCCTTAAATACGATGCCCGCGGGATTGAACAGGCGCTTCAACGGCCCGCCGCAGAGCGCGCACGTCTCCGCGGTGGTCTCCTTGAAGCCGTGTTTGATATCCCGCACGGCCGCGCAACGCGTGCACTCATACTCGTAGATCGGCAACTCGAACTCCCAGGACGTCTCCGCGTCGATTTCGCTTGAGTATACGTTTCTTAGCAGTATCCGTCAACGACTGCTAAAAATCGGCCAGCAAGCCGTCGTTCGCCACGTTCTTAAATTCGACCAATCCCTTGAAGTGCGTTAGCGACGTCGCGAGCTCCGTTTCGAGACGGCGGCGAGCCGTAAGACGATCGTAAATCGCGCCGAGTACGCCGCCGTACGCCGGATAGTCGAGCCGCACGACGAGCTTCGAGACGTTCGTATGACTCTCGATGCGGAAGTCGATGCGGCGGCGCACCGAATACACGCCGACGAACGAGACGATGTGGCCGCGCAGAAACTGATCGACCTCGTAGATCTCCTCGGCGTCGCCCGGGATGGCGCTGCGGACGGCGACCTCGCTGCCGAGGCAGAGCGACTCGCCCCCGTCGAGGCGGCGCGCGCTATGCAGGAACGACAGCCAAACGGGCCACTTCTCGACGTCGCAGATCAGTTCGAACGCGGCTGCCGGGGTGGTACTTAAATCTTGGCTGCGGTGAAGCGCATTCGGCGAGGGACGTTCGAAACGCTGGGAAGCGATCATCCGCAGGTATTCTTCGACGAGCGGATTCGGCCCTGTCCCAACCACTACCCCTTGCGGTACCACTACCTTATGAGCACAAGCTGTGGGCTACTTGTGGAGCGGCTGCGAATAGCTTAGCGGCAGCTGTGGACAGCTAGCCCGGTGGGGCTACGCGGCCGTAGGTACCAGGGTCGTGCGTAAGAGTTCCTTCAAACGGGCACGGGCGCGCGAGAGGCGCGAGCGGACCGTGCCGATCGAGATCCCCGTGGCCAGGGCAATCTCCTCGTAGGAGAGATCGTCGACCTCGCGCATCGCGACGACCGTCCGAAACGCTTCGGGCAGAGCCTCGATGGCGCGCGCGAATTCGGCTTGCGTCAACGAGTTGTAGGTCGCGTAATACGGGTCTTCACCGTCATGGCGCACGTTGGACATGTCGACCAAAGCGTTTTGCAGCCGGCTCAACCGTACGTCGGCTCGCTTACGCTTTTTATTATGATCGAAGAACACGTTGACGGTAATGCGATATAACCACGTGTAGAATGACGATTGTCCGCGAAAGCGATGCATGTTGCGGAAGACGCGCAGAAAGACTTCTTGCGTTAAATCTTCGAGATCGGGCGGCGCGACGCTTAATTGTGTGAGAATGCGCCGAACGTGCTGATCGTACGAGCGCACGAGTTCGTCGAAAGCTTCACGGCGCCCGGCGCGGTAGGCGTCGACGAGCCGTGCATCACGAGCCGCTCGAACTTGCTGTTCTACGTTTATCTTCTTTTTCGGGAGCATGGCAGACATCGATTCCCTTAGCACTGGTGGTCGTTGCGCCTAAGCTAACAAGTTGCCTGCTTCGGGAATGTGAGGCGGCCTACGGTCGGCTCGCGCCTCCGACCAAACCCGCTCCCACGCCGCGGGCGAAGCACACGAGCGTCTCGATGCCGTAGCGCAGCGAGGCCTCGTCCACGCGAAACTCGGGACTGTGGCCCGGGTGAACCGAGCCCGCCGACTCGCTACGGATGCCGTGCCGGATCAGCAAGCCGGGAGCGCGCTGCGCGAAGTAAGCGAAGTCTTCGCCGCCCATCGTCGGCGGCGGACTCGAGACCGGAATAGCGCTCACGCTACTCATATACGAGCGGAAGGACGCGGCCAGGACCGGATCGTTCTGCACCGCCGGGTAGCCGTAGGTGACGTCGAGCGTGGCGCGAGCGCCGTACGCCGCGGCGACGCCCTCGACGATGCGCCGCCCGCGCTCCTCAAGTTCGGCGCGCACCATCGGATCTTGCGAGCGGAAGGTGCCGCTCATCGTCACCCGGTCGGCGATGATGTTATTTCGATACCCGCCCTCGATCGTGCCGATCGTTACGACGACGGTCTTGAACGGATCGATTTCGCGCGCGGCGATATTCTGTAACGCGAGCACCGTCGCCGCAGCGCACGGAATCGCGTCGATCGCGGTGTGCGGCGAAGCGCCATGGCCGCCGCGGCCCGCGATCGTAACGTGGAACTCGTCGGCCGCCGCGTTGCAGATGCCCGGTATAAACCCGACCGTCCCCGTCGGCAGGCGCGAATCGACGTGCAGCATGGCGACCGCGTCGACGGCCGGATCCGCGAGAGCGCCCGCCTCGATCATCGGCAGCGCTCCACCGGGCCCTTCTTCCGCCGGTTGAAAGAGCAGCACCGTCGAGCCCGGGGCACGCTCGCGCTCCGCTTGCAGAACGTGCGCGGCGCCGAGCAACATCGCCGTATGCGCGTCGTGTCCGCACGCGTGCATCTTGCCGGGGATCTCGCTGCTGAACGGCTCCCCGGAACGCTCCGTCACGGGCAGCGCGTCCATATCGGCGCGTAGCCCCGCGGTCGGGCCGGGACCCGCCCCGCGCACCACGCCGACCACGCCCGTCTTCGCAACTCGGCGGTGCTCGATGCCGAGCGCGTCGAGTTCGCGCTCCACGATCGCCGCCGTCCGCTCCTCTTCAAAACCGAGTTCGGGGAAGCGGTGGATCTCGCGCCGGATCGCGATCGCGTACGCCGCGACGTCCGCATGAACGGTGCCCGTCATGGCAGCGTAGCTTGCCGAAGCGTGACGTCTGCCTCCTGCACCGCGTTCAGCGTCGCGAGGCCCATCCCACGAGACTTTTATCGAAGCCGTTCCGGTAACGTATTCACCGTCAAAGGCGCGGAAACGCTTCGGCGTCGTCAGCTGCGGTAGCGGAGAAAGGCCGGGACCTCGATATCGTCCATGTTTACGGGCGCGACCTTCTCGAATTTCTGCTCGAACGTAAAGGCGTTGGCGCCGTCCGCGACGCGCCGCGCACCGAAGCCGGCGGCCAGCACCGTTATGCGAACCTTCGCCTGCATCGAGGGGTCGATCGACGCACCGAAAATGATCTGCGCGTCCGCGTCGACCGCGCGCGCGATCATCTCGGCCGCCTCGTTCACCTCGTACATCGCGAGATCGCTGCCGCCGGTGATGTTGAAGATGACGCCGCGCGCGCCTTCGATCGTCGTTTCGAGTAAGGGCGAGGCGATCGCTTTTTGTGCGGCGTCGGCGGCGCGATGTTCGCCCGAGCCCTCGCCGATGCCCATATCGCCGAACCCGCATCCGTCAGGATCGTTTTCACGTCGGCGAAATCGAGATTGATAAGGCCCGGCTGCGTAATGAGATCCGATATGCCCTGGATGCCTTGCCGCAAAATATCGTCGGCGTAACTGAACGCTTCTTGCAGCGGCGTGCGCTTCTCGATGATTTGTAGGATGCGTTCGTTGGGAATCGTGATGAGCGTGTCGGTCTTGGCTTCGAGATCGGCGACGCCGCGCTCGGCGAGCTGCATGCGTTTGCGGCCTTCGAATGAAAATGGTTTGGTGACGACCGCGATCGTGAGCGCACCCGATTCGCGCGCGAGTTCCGCGATGATCGGCGCCGCGCCGGTGCCCGTACCGCCGCCCATCCCCGCCGTGATGAAGACCAGGTCGGCACCGTCGAGAATCATCGCCAGATCTTCGCGCGATTCTTCGGCCGCTTCGCGACCGGTCTCGGGATTGGAACCCGCGCCGAGGCCGCGCGTCTTCCCGTTGCCGATCTGCACGGTGTTCTGCGTCTGGACGTTGCGCAGCGCCTGCACGTCGGTATTGACGGCGTAGAATTCGACATCGGAGAGACCGGCTTCGATCATGCGGTTGATGGCGTTACAGCCGCCTCCGCCGATCCCGATCACCTTGATCGTCGCCGCGTGTTCGGGATTGTACCGTTTCGATTCGGCCACGTGATCCTCACTTAAAAGCAGTTGGGGAAAAACAGTCGATGCCTTATTAATTCCAAAGGTCGCCGAACCATCCGGCTATTTTATTAAAAGTGCGGCGGCTGTTGTGACCGTTGTAGGCCGCGGCTTCACCGCGCGGTCCGAAGAGAACGAGTCCGACCGCCGTCGCGAATTCCGGTTTCGTTATGGCGGCGCTGAGTCCGCCGATCGCGATCGGCACGCCGATGCGCGCGGGGATCCCGAAGTACTCGGCCGCGATCTGCTCGATACCGTGTAAGTGCGCACCACCACCGGTGATGACGATCTCCGCGACCATCACCTCGCGCGGCAGCCGTTCGGCGATACGGTTCTTGGCCATGCGGAAGATCTCGGTTAGGCGCGGTAAGACGATCGCGCGCAATTGCGCGCGCGTCACGCGGTTCGTCGTGCGGCCGTCGAGCGTGAGCACGTCGAAGCCGGCTTCCGCCCGCGGGTCTTCGATGGCCGACGCGATCGTGCACTTAATCTTTTCGGCTTCTCCGAACGACGTCCGCAGGCCGAGCGCGATGTCGTTGGATAAGATATTGCCGCCGACCGGGATCGTCGAGGTCGCGACGGCACTCCCGCCGGCATAGACGGCGACGTCCGTCGTTCCGCCGCCGATATCGAGCAGCGCGACGCCGGCTTGCCGCTCTTGTGCGAGCAACGTCGACGCGGACGACGCGAGCGGTTCGAAAACGATGCCCGCAGGTTCGAGCCCCGCGCGGTGCACGCACTTCAACACGTTGGTGATAAAAGAATTGCCGCCGGTGACGATGTGCGTGTCGACCTCGAGCCGTGCGCCCGACATGCCGATCGGATCGGTGACGCCCTCGTGTCCGTCGACCGTGAAATAGCGCGGGAGCGCGTGCACGATTTGCCGATCGAGCCCGACTTCGATCAGCTTCGAAGCCTCCACCACGCGCCGCACGTCGCCCCGGACGACCTCGCGCTCGTCGCCGCTCACCGCGACGACGCCGCGGTTATTGGTGCTTCGCACGTGGTCACCGGTAACGCCGACGTAGACGTGCGAGATGTGCACGCCCGCCATCCGTTCGGCTTTCTCGGTCGCGGCCTCGATCGACCGCACCGTCTCTTCCAAATCCGTGATGACGCCCTTGCGGAGCCCCGTCGACGGCGCTTCGCCGATCCCGATTACCTCGAGGCCGCCCTCGGCCGTCGCCGCGGCGACGACGGCGCACGTTTTCGTCGTGCCGATGTCCAGGCCGGCGACGGTCGGACCCCACGACGACTTATTCACCCAAGCACTAGATGTTGTGGTCGGCCTGTGATTCCCTTGTCTATATAGTGTTTATACGGTGTGGATAAGGAGTCAGCCAGCGGCTGGCGTTTTTTCGGCGTCCGGAGGCCCGATACGACCGTCGCGTGCGCCGAGAGACGAAATGACGCTGGGCCGATGCGCTCCGTCAAGTCCTCGAGTTCGACGAGCCGGGCGTGAAGCGCGGCCACGTCGCCCGCGATGCGCCGGTCTGAGCCGAGATCGTCGCCGTTACCCGGCCGACCCGGCCGACGATGGCATCGCCCGGTTCACCGCCGCGACACGGGCGCCGGCACCGTCACGGGGTCGCGGTACTCCACGACGGGCGTCGCCGGCGCGCGCAAGTCGACCTCGCGCACGTCGCTCGCGCGCGGACCGAGTTCGGCGAGGATCGGTGCGACCAGCCGCTGCTTGCGTTCGAGGTCGCTGTCGCTCCCGAACTCGACGTCGACGCCGGTTGCGAGCACGGCATTTAAATCGCCGTAGGCATCGTGCGCGAAGGAACGGTAGCGCCCGAGCGACGCCAGCGCCGCCGCGTCGTCCTGTAACACCGCGAGTTCGGGATCGTGCAGAAACGCGCCGGGCATCGCGGCGAGTCTCGCGCGTACCTCGAACACCGGCCGGGGGCTGGGTGCGCAACCGAGTTCGAGGACGCGGAAAACGCCATCGACCGTGTAGCTGCGTCCGCCGCGTTCGCGCACGCACGTCTGCGGCGAGCGCTCCGTGATTTCGAGCCAAACGCGGGCTGGCGGCCGGACGTGAACGCGCGCCGTCGCGACGTACGGTATCGCTTCGATGCGACGGCGGACGGCGGCGCGATCGAGCAGCCAGACGTTGCTTTGCGGATCGATGGCCGCGCGGCGCAGCACGTCGCCGCGGTCGACCCGTACGAGTCCGGTGACCGCGAGCGAGTGCAACCGCAGCGCCGGGCTCGTGACGAGCGCGTAGCCGATATAACCGAGAGCCGCCGCGACCATGATCGCGAGCACCCAGTAGGTGCCGATGCGCGTGCGCAGCGTCGGGCGCGAGCGCCGGCGGCGCGGGGCCGTCACGCGAGAACGTACCGGTCGATCGCTTCGGCCACGCCATCGTGTTCGACGTCCCCGACGATCGCGTCCGCTTCCGCTTTAAGCGAATCGGGAGCCGAGCCCATCGCGATCCCGAGGCCCGCCGTTCGCAGCAGCGGCAGATCGTTGTAGGAGTCGCCGATCGCGGCGACGCGTTCGAGCGGGATCCCGAGATGTTCCGCCAGCAGCCGGAGCGCCACGCCCTTATCCACGAGCGGGCTCAACATCTCGACGAACTCCGGATTCGAGCGCGTCACGTACGCGTCCTTACCGCACACCTCTTGCATGAGCGCGAGCACCGCCGGTGTTTTCGCGGGCTCCGTAACGATATTTACTTTCGTGCTGTCGGCGCCCGCGAAGGCCGCGGGTAACGATGCGACGACCACGGGTTGCGTCCCCGACGTCCGCGCGTACAGCTGCGCGTACGCGTTATTCGCTTCGACGTAAAACCGGTCGTCGCGGTAGAATTGCACGTGATAGCCCGCGTTCTTCGCCGCCGCGTAAACGCGCAGCGCGACGGCGTTCGCGAGCGGCACCTCGCGCTCGAAGCGGCCGCTCTTGGCATCGGCCGTAACCGCACCCTGATAGCAGATGATCGGGCCGTCGAGATCGAGCAGAGTCGCGAAGGGTTCCGCGCCGACGTACATTCGGCCGGTAACGATCGTCGCGCGAACGCCGGCGCGCGCGGCGCGGTGCACGGCATCGATCACCGGTTGCCGCACGGGCCGGCGTGGTTCGACGAGCGTGCCGTCGAGATCGATCGCAAGCAGAAGCGGACGCGGCGCGACGGTCATCGCGGCTCATCGTGCGCCGCCCGTATGGTGCTTCCTTCACAGCTAGGGCTGCTTGCGGCCCGCTGCCCGGCAGCAGCCTCCGCCGCGATCGCCGGGCCACCGCCGAACACGAGAAGCGCAACCACTTCGGCAAGGTGCGGCTCCTTGGGCCGCTCTGGCAGAGCTTCGAAGCCGATTCGGTTCCAGAAAGGTTCCTTCTTTCCGGCAAAGTAATGCATTAATGGTATCGAAAGGATAATGAGGAGTTAGAATGCCGAAATTTGCCGTTGCCTTCAGCCCAGAAGCAGACGCTATCATCACCGACCTCGCCGACAAGCAGAATACGACGAAGGCGGACATCGTTCGCAAAGCCGTGAGCGCATACAAGTGGCTCGACGACAACGAGCGCGCCGGAAGCAAGGTGCTCGTCGAGACGAAAGACGGCAAGACCAAAGAGTTGACCCGCTTCTAGCGCTCGCGTACTATTTTACCGATCGCAACCGGAACGCTTGAATGCAGATGGAAGGGTGGCCCGTCGAGATCGGCGAGCGATGTCTGCGCCTGGTCGTCGTCCTACGTTTAGGTATGCTCGACGTAATCCATGAGTGAGACCGCAAGTGGGCTAGCGAGTCATTCGTGCGAGTTATATGAAGATGCTTCTGCAATGTTCAACGGCTTAGATCGAATACGGCATCTATCGCGAGTTGTGGCGAGGGTGCAATGGTCGACGACGACCGGGAAGCGTTACTCGCGCAACCGCGCCGTGCGCGCGTGGGCCGGCAAGCCTTCGAACTCGGCGAGCGCCGCGAGCGTTCGCGCGTCGCCCGCCATCCGGGCGCGACTATTCTCGACGAGCGACATCGTGCGATAGAAATCCGCGGTGCGCAGGCCCGATGAGAAGCGGCCCGCGCCCGAGGTCGGCAACACGTGATTGCTGCCGGCGATGTAGTCGCCCGAGGCCACGGGGGTGTCGGCGCCGAGAAAGAGCGCGCCGGCGCGCGAGATCTCCGGCACCAGGGACCACGGGTCGCGGGTCTGGAGCGACAGGTGCTCGGGCGCGAACCGGTCGATGACGGTCAACACCTCTGCGCGGTTGGCGGCCTGGACGAGGTAGGTGCGGTTCGCCAGGACCGCCGCCACGATCTCGCTGCGTCCGCAGGCCGTCGCGAACGCGCCGTTCAGCAGTGCGGCGACGCGTTCGAGGAGCGCGCGATCTTCGGAGACGGCCGCCACCCGCGCGAGCGGATCGTGCTCGGCCTGCGCGATGAGTTCGCCCGCGACGAACTCCGGATTCGCGTCGGCGTCCGCCACGACGAGCACTTCGGACGGTCCGGCGAGTCCGTCGATCCCGCAGAGGCCGAAGACTTGGCGCTTCGCTTCGGTCACCCAGGCGTTACCGGGCCCGACGATCTTGTCGACGCGCGCGAGCGTCGCCGTTCCGAAGGCGAGCGCCGCGATCGCCTGCGCGCCGCCGGCCGCATAGATCTCATCGGCCCCGCAAAGCGCGCAGGCGAACAGGATCGCCGGATCGAGCGTGCCGTCGGCCTTGGGCGGCGTCGCGACGACGACGCGCGGCACGCCCGCGATCTTCGCCGGTACGACGGTCATGATTACGGAGGAGGGCAGCGTCGCGGTGCCGCCGGGAACGTACGCGCCGACCGCGCCGAGCGGCCGCACGAGCAGCGCGCTGACCGTACCGTCGGGATCGCGCCGTTCCAGATCGCGGCCGCGCTGCAATTCGTGAAACGCAGCGACGCGGTCGCGGGCGAGCCGCAGCCCCGCGACGATCTCGCCCGGTAGCGCGCGGGCGGCCGCTTCGCGGAACTTCGCGGCAAACAGCGCGGTGGATCCAAGCTGCTGCATCACCAGCTGCACAGCCTCTTCCGGCTCCATCAGCAGCACGTCCACATCGGGCGGAGAATCGGTTTCCGGGAAGCGCAGAACGAAACCGTCTTCGCTCCACATGACCTCGGCATCCAGGCCTGCGGCCTTCACAC
>CAXUFI010000061.1:0-11306 GCA_964250245.1 uncultured bacterium | reverse complement strand
GCTAGCTTCCGACTTACCGTGAGGCCTCGTACACCACTCCCTGGGACGCGATCGATGTTGCCGCGGCCGCGCGGGGCAGTCCTTCGAACAGATGTCTGCAAGCGTTTGCCGCGAAGCTTGCTTAAACGCGCGGAAAGATCAGGCTCGATACCGCGGACGTCACGGCGGCATGATCAACGTTACGATACGGATCGCTTATATTGTGGCGTGGGCAACGTACCAAGTGTCGGCGTCTGGAACAGCTCGTTGATTTCGAGGCGACAACTGAAGCTGTCCGTATCGGTCCTTGAAGTGCCCGCGGCTAAGTTCGAGGAAGGCCGATCGCATGAATGCCTACGATCGTGCGATGGAGACGGCCAGTATGATCACGCAAAACAACCAGGACTCTGCCGGGAAGACCTGGCTCATATCGCTTTCGCTCACCGAACTCGTTCTGCTGCGAGACGCGCTCGTACAACTCGACGGCGATGATCTACGGATTAGAGATCTTGTCGAGCGGCTCCGCAAGCTAGCGGCGTAAGGTCGTTTCGTCGCTTCGCCGCCGGTCCTTGACTTGCTTGGCCTCGAAAATGCCACGCACTTCGGCATCTGCGGATAGAGGACGGAGTGCGTCGTGACGAGCGGCTCATACTACCGCTGGTCCCGCTTAAACCTCATGTCGTTTGTACCGCCAGCGAGCAACGAATACACTTTGATGCATTAGGATTTGAAGCGGCGTCGGCGTTGAGCCGATCTGTGTTGCCGGTTGTGAACGCGCTAAGCGGCTGGCCAGGGCGTCGATTGACCCCCAATTGACCCCCAGCCAACGACGAAAGCGCACAACAGGCGCATTATACGCACACAATTTTAAGCAGAAGTCGCCTTTTGAACATGGGCTTTTACTGATTCGTAATCAGCAGGTCCGCGGTTCAAATCCGCGCGTCGGCTTTAAGAGATGCCTCGTGAATCTGCATTTTTTGGCTGCCGCATGCGGCCGCCGAATACGGCGATACTCGGCGCATACGATTCGCGCTTGCGCCACGGGGTGATTCCGGATGCGGAAACCTCACCGCGCTCGTCGTGGTGAGCGGCACTTCCAAGCCTCGATCGATAGACGGCCCGGTTACGGCTTATCGAGGGCAGACCAGCAACGTTCGTGCGATTCCCGGCCGACCTCGATAAACGGTGAAAAACAAGCCTGAAGGCGGCGCCTGCACGTGCTCGGGGGCGCACCACGCTCGGGCTACGCCCGGCGCCCGTTGACAGAAGATCGTAACGCTGTTATGTTATTCGTAACAGCGTTATGGAGACCAGCATGACAACGAGTCAGGGTATGACCTATTTTCTCGCAGCCGCACTCATAGCCTTATCGGTCCGAGCGGCATTGTCGCCGCGAGGCGCCGCTCTCGCGTACGGGGTTCCAATTCCGAAAGAGACCGCACCGACCCCATACCTGGAAGTGAAAGCGAACCGGGACTTCGTGCTCGCCGCCCTGCTCGTCGTCACTGCGTCGGCGAGCCGATCCACTCTCGCTTTCGCACTCTTCTTTGGAGCGATTGCCCCCGCCGCGGATGCGTGGATCGTCTCGCGCCATGGAAAGTCGTCCGGTACTGCCGTGCACCTGGGAACGATGGCTTTTATGTTGATCGCTGGTGCGCTCGCCGCCTCGGAGCACTGACGTGCTGCTTTCAACCGTCGTCTTATGTCACGTGCTTGCCGCCATCGGCGTCGGTCCGATCTTCGCGCTACCGTTTCTCGCGAACGCTCCCGCCGCATTGCATGCCGTGCTCGTTTCGCTTGGCTTCGGCGCCGGAGCGACGCTTCTATCCGGGATACTACTGTGGGTCGTGCTCAAACCGGTGCACCCACTCTGGCTTTCCGTATTTTCAGCGTTGTTCATAACCCTGATCGCATCCATCGCGTTCGTGCTCTCGCCGGCTGCTAACCGTATTTCGGACGCTCCGGAGATGCGTGGCCGCGCGTTGTGCGTCGCCGCGCTCACGGTTGTGCGGCCGAGCCGGTAGTAACGGCAGTCGCGAACCCGAAAGCGCGCGGCACGTCGCGCGAACACATCATCGACGTGAGCCGGGCTATCATCGAAGACGAAGGCGTCGAGCAATTAACGATCCGGCGAATTGCCGAAACGATAAATCGGACGCAACCGGCAGTGTACCAGCACTTCGAAAGTAAGGACGCGATACTCGCAGCCGTGGTCGTGCAAGGTTTTACCGCGCTCTCCGAGCGTTTGCAGCGCGCTGCTCGAGAAAAGGAGCCAGTGCTAATCGCTCTCGCGAATGCATACGTTCGTTTCGGTCTAGAACGGCCCAAGCTCTACGAAATCATGTTCGTGGGACAGCCCGCAATAATGTTTGCCGATCCCGCTGCTACCCCGCTGCCGGCGCAAAGCGCTTTTCGCATCGTTGCCGCCGCGGTCGGCGAATCGGGTCTCGAACCCGCTCAGGTCGACAACGTCACGGAAGTGGTGTGGGCGGCTCTTCACGGCTTGGTCATGCTCTCAATCACGAAGCGGCTGCGATCGGGCCGCGCTCTGCAGCGCGCCCGTCTCGGAACGCTCGCGGCGGGGATCGCCGCCATGATCGAAACCAAATAACCGTGCGGTCTTCGCTTAACTCATCGCTTCGCGGCACATCGGGGATGCGGCCCCGCTCCGCGAAGAGCCGGCAGCGCATCGTCATCCTTGCCGAAACGTACGCCCCGGCGCATTACGCCGGTACACGAATCATGTTTGGGAAGCGAAGGCCCGAATTGCGCTCGATCAAGACGTGACGCTGTGCGAGCATTGCGAACCGTACCGTAGCTCGAGACATTCGCTGCCCGAGGCGGCTAGCGGATGGCAGCGCCGGCAGCCGAATCCGTGCGGACCGGCAGCTTCCAATGCGGGCGGATGAAGTGACACGTATAGCCAGAGGGGTAGCGTTCGAGGTAATCCTGATGTTCGGGCTCCGCTTCCCAAAACTCCCCGGCCGGCGCGACTTCGGTGACGACTTTCCCCGGCCATAGTCCGGAAGCATCGACGTCGGCGATGGTGTCCAGCGCGACGCGCTGCTGTTCGTCGCTCGTGTAGTAGATGGCCGAGCGGTAGCTGAGGCCGCGATCGTTGCCCTGACGATTCTTCGTCGACGGGTCGTGAATTTGAAAGAAGAATTCGAGCAGCGTCCGGTAGCCGATCGCGCTCGGGTCGAAGATGATCTCGACCGCTTCGGCATGCGTGCCGTGGTTGCGATAGGTCGCCCGCGCGACGTCGCCGCCCGAATAGCCGACTCGCGTGGAAATCACGCCCGGGTACCGCCGCAACAAATCTTGCACGCCCCAAAAACATCCGCCGGCGAGGACCGCGCGCTCGGTCGATGCAGCCATTCTAAACAACCTCTTCTTACTTCGGAGCTGGCGCGCGCTACCGGCGAGCGGAGACGCCTCTCTACCGCTTGACCCGTTTCGGGCAAATGCGGTTCCACGGCGCGTTACGGCGTGAATGCGAAGTAGACGAAGCCGGCGATCTCGACGACCGCCATCGCAACCAACATATACTGCGTCCCAGTACCGGCTCCGTCTCCGGGTCCCGGGCGCCGCCGTCGCGCTCCGTCGGGGCGCTTGCCGTTCCGGCTTACATTCACGAGCATAACTCCCCCGCGGCACTTCTCGTCGCGTTTCCGTCGCGTAGACCCTACCCTTACTACGCGCCGCCACGCGGCTTTGTGTCCGACCGGGGTAACGGCGGCGCCGGCTCGAAAAGCCGCCCGATGGCACGCTCCCTCACCCCGGACGTTACCGCGGAGATCTGCGCTCACATGAATGAGGACCACGCGGATGCCGTCGCGCATTACGCCCGCGTTTTCGGAGACGCTCCCGCAACGATAACGGCCAGCCTGCAGAGCTTCGATGCCGCGGCGATGATCCTCGAGGTCGTGACCGAACGCGGGCGGCAGACGCTGCGCATCGCCTTCGATCACGCGCTGCGAGATGCCGACGATGCGCGCGTGACGCTAATCGCCATGGCCCGCCACGAGGCGGCCGCCGGGCGTGCCGCTATCCCGGAACGGTGACGGGAACGTCCTTAATCGGGGCACCGGCGGCCGCGGCGTCGTTACTCACGTCGTCCGTCGACGACTTTACCGAGTCGATCTGATCGGGTTGGGCCTTCCCCGAGTGCATCGCCGCGCCGACGGTCGCGAAGGTCGCGCCGAGCGCAACGAGTTTGCCGTCGAGCTTGTGCAACAGCGGCGAGTTGCTCGTGTGCGCTATTTTTTGCGCGACGCGCAATTCGTGCACGGCGAAGAGCATCGCCGCTCCGCCCTTGATGATGCTGCCCGTGCGGCCGCTCGCGCCGTTGTCGAACTTATGCTCCTGATACGGCTTGAGCACGAAGTGATGGAAGCAGAAGTATGCGACTCCGAGGTGCGCGACGAAGCGCGTCTTATCGAGAAATGCGGACGACGGCCGAACCATCGCAAAGAGCATGGCGATCGCGAGCAGTGCGACGGCGAAGGGGCGAGTGCGCGTAGAGACCGTGTTCATGGAACTCCTCGAAGCGACGGGTTGAGCGGCTATTCTCTCCGTACCGCTCGCGCCCATCCATTGTTACGCGTCACGCGGCAATCTCGTCGGCGCGCCGCAGCGCGGGAAAAAGAACGCACCACAGCGCGATGACGGCGAGCGTCGCGGCGCCGCCGATCACGACGGACGGTACGACGCCGACGAGCGCCGCGAGCGTCCCCGATTCGAAGGCACCGAGTTCGTTCGAGGCTCCGATAAAGACGTTCTCGACGGCGTTGACCCGGCCGCGCATCGCATCGGGCGTACGCATTTGAACCAGGCTGCTCCGGATAACCACGCTGACCATATCCGCGCCGCCGGCGACCGCGAGCAGCGCGAGCGATACGGCGACGGAGCGCGATAGCCCGAAGGCGATCGTCGCCGCTCCGAAGGCCGCGACGCAGAGCAACAGCAGCCGGCCGACGTGCCGCTGCGGCGGATAGCGCGCGAGGTAGGCGGCGACCCCCGCGGCGCCGACCGCGGGAGCGCGGCGCAGGAGGCCGAGCCCGGCGGGACCGAGGTGGAACACGCCGTCGGCGAAGGCCGGCAGGAGCGCGGTCGCGCCGCCGAAGAGCACGGCGAAGAGATCGAGTGAGATCGCGCCCGCGACCACGGGCCGCGAGCCGATGAAGCGTAGCCCGGCGAAAGCGTCCTTCAACGTCGGCGGGTGGCCCGTGACGGTACGCACGATGCGCAGCTGTAAGAGCAGCGCGGACGACAGCAGCAGCGCGACCGCGGCGAGCGCGAGCGCGACGGGCGTCGAAACCGCAACGAGGACGCCGCCCGCCGCCGGACCCGTGATGACGACGAGTTGCCGCAGCGACGAATAGGTCGCTTGCGCGCGAAGATATTGGTCGCGCGGGACGATGCTCGGCAGGAGCGCGCGTGCGGCGGGGCCGCCGACGGCGCGGGCCGTGCCGACGACCGTTAAGATCGCGAGGTAGGCGCCGAGCGCGCGCGTGCCGTGCAGGATGGCGAACACGAACGCCGCCATGGCGCACGCTTCCAGCGTCTGCATCGCGGCCACGAGCTTGCGCCGCTCGGCGCGGTCGCCGACGACCCCCGCCGGCAAGGCGAAGAGCAGCGCCGGTAAAAACAGCACGAGGCCGACCAGGCCGACGTCGAAGGCCCGGTGACGCAGCGTGAAGACGTGCCAGCCGATGGCGACGGTCTGCACTTGATACGCGGCGTCACCGGTCAACATGCCGGCGAAGAAAAGCCGGCTATTGCGTAGCACCGGGGTCACCACCTCGCCGCTTCGCACGCCGCGGCGCGGGCCACCTGCCGCGCGGCGGCGCATGGAAATTCGGGCTGATGGAAAAGCGCCCGGTATCATGTTGAGCACGCGCCTCGAACCCGATGGTGACCCGCAGGAGACGCAGGAGTGGCTCGACGCGCTCGACGGCGTGCTCGCGCACGAGGGTCCGGCGCGCGCGCAACAGCTCGTGGAGCGGGTCGTCGAACGCGCGCAATTCGGCGGTGCGGCGGTCGAGCTCGGCGTGCAAACGCCCTACGTGAATACGATCCCGCCCGGCCTGCAGCCAATGATGCCGGGCAACGAAGAGCTCGAGACGCGGCTGCGGCACTTCATCCGCTGGAACGCGATGGCGATGGTCGTGCGCGCGAACGAGGCGAGTTCCGAACTCGGCGGGCACGTGGCGAGCTTCGCCTCTTCGGCGACGCTCTACGACGTGGGATTCAACTACTTCTTTCGCGCGCCCACGGCGGACTTCGGCGGCGACCTCGTGTTCTTTCAAGGCCATAGCGCGCCGGGCGTGTACGCGCGGGCCTTTCTCGAAGGCCGCATCGGGGAAGAGCAGCTCGCGCATTACCGTCAAGAAGTCGACGGCCGCGGGCTCTCATCGTATCCGCACTCGTGGCTGATGCCGGATTTTTGGCAATTCGCGACCGTATCGATGGGCTTGGGACCCATCCAAGCGATCTATCAAGCGAAGTTTCTGAAGTATCTTCACAACCGGGGGATCGCGGACACGACGGGCCGCAAGGTCTGGTGTTTCCTCGGCGACGGCGAGGTGGACGAACCCGAGTCGCTCGGCGCGATCTCGGTCGCCGCGCGCGAGGATCTCGATAACCTCATCTTCGTCGTTAATTGCAACCTGCAACGCCTCGACGGTCCCGTGCGCGGCAACGGCAAGATCATCCAGGAACTCGAACGCGAATTCCGCGGCTCCGGCTGGAACGTGCTCAAAGTCATTTGGGGTCGCGGCTGGGACCCGTTACTCGAACGCGACCGCAGCGGCAAGCTCGTACAACTGATGAACGAGTGCGTCGACGGCGATTACCAAACGTTTAAGGCGAACGACGGCGCGTACGTGCGCGAGCATTTCTTCGGCCGCTATCCCGAAACGGCGGCGCTCGTGGCGGACTGGACGGACGAGCAGATCTGGGATCTCAAACGCGGCGGCCACGACGCCCGGAAGGTGTACGCGGCGTACGCTTCGGCGACGGCGCACAAGGGCCAGCCGACGGTCGTGCTCGCCAAAACGATTAAGGGCTACGGGATGGGGTCCTCCGGCGAAGCGCAGAATATCGCCCATCAGCAGAAGCACATCGATCTGCGCGCCATGCGCCAGTTCCGCGACCGGTTCGCGATCCCGATCTCCGACGGCGACCTCGCGAGCGTGCCGTTCTGCCGGCCGCCCGACGACAGCCCAGAAGCGCAGTATCTGCGCGAACGCACGAACGCGCTCGGCTACGTTCCGCAGCGCCGGCGCACGTCCAAAACGTTCGCGATCCCCGAACTGTCCGTCTTCGATGCGCAACTCAAGGCCTCGGGCGAGCGCGAGCTTTCGACGACGATGGTCTTCACGCGGCTGCTGTCGACCTTGCTGCGCGATAAAACGTTCGGCAACCGCATCGTGCCGATCGTCGCCGACGAGTCGCGCACGTTCGGCATGGAAGGGATGTTCCGCCAACTCGGCATCTACTCGCCCGTCGGTCAACTCTACAAGCCGCACGACGCCGCGCAATTGATGTATTACCGTGAGGACGTTCACGGTCAGATCCTGCAAGAAGGCATCAACGAGGCGGGAGCGATGTGTTCGTGGATCGCGGCGGCGACGAGTTATTCCACGAGTAACGAGCCGATGATCCCGATGTACATCTTCTATTCGATGTTCGGCTTTCAGCGCGTCGGCGATCTCGCCTGGGCCGCGGGCGATATGCGCAGCCGCGGCTTCCTCATCGGCGGCACGGCCGGCCGCACCACGCTCAACGGCGAAGGGTTGCAACACGAGGACGGCCACAGTCAGCTCTTCGCGGCCTTCATTCCGAATTGCGTGTCGTACGATCCGACGTTCGGTTACGAACTCGCGACGATCGTCCGCGACGGCCTGCGGCGCATGGTCGCCGAGCAGGAAGACGTTTATTATTATATTACGGTCATGAACGAAAACTACACGCATCCCGCGATGCCCGCGGGCGCCGAGGAGGGGATCGTCCGGGGGCTGTATCTGCTGCGCGAAGCCGCTCCGGCCGCCGGAACGTCGCCACGCGTGCAACTGCTCGGCTCCGGCACGATCCTGCGCGAAGTCATCGCCGCGGCCGATCTGCTGGCCGCGGAGTACGGCGTGGCCGCGGACGTCTGGAGCGCGACGAGCTTCAACGAATTGCGGCGCGACGGGCTAGCGGTCGAGCGCTGGAACATGCTCCATCCCGAAGCCGAACCGCGGGTGGCATACGTCACGTCGGCGCTGGAAGCGCGGCCGGGCCCGGTCGTCGGCGCGAGCGATTACATGAAGAGTTACGCCGACGGCATCCGTCCCTTCGTGCCGCGGCGCTATCACGCGCTCGGCACGGACGGTTTCGGACGCAGCGATTACCGGCGAGAGTTGCGCGGCTTCTTCGAGGTCGACCGGCGGTACGTCGCGCTCGCGGCGCTGACCGCGCTCGCCGCCGACGGCGCGCTCGAGCGCGAGGTCCTCGTCCGGGCGATCGCCGACCTGGGCCTCGATCCCGAAAAACCCGACCCCGTTACCGTCTAAGCTGCCGTTTCGGCCCGGCCGCGACTGACGGCGATACCCCGGGAGTAGGGGGTCGGGAGCGGGAGCCGAAGCAGCCCCGAGTCCGCCAACGAGCCGAATAAGGAGCCGCGTCTTGGACGATCGGCCGGTCATGATTTCGCAAAGCGCCGCTCGGCGCAGCATCCTGCTTCCGGACGATTACGTGATGAGACCGGACGATGCCGAGCTCGCAACGTTCCTCCTGGGCGGGCAGAATTTCAGTTACTCGGTCGCGGACGACGGCGCGCTCACCTGGGGCGCTTTCGGGAAGACCTTCACGACGCTCGGCGAGCTGCGGCTGCTCGCGCTCGCGCATCCGGCGCCCCACCCGCCGGCGCTCGACGAAGAGCTCCCCTCCGTCGAAGAGTCGGAGACGGTCGGCATCGAGATTTTCGGCAACATGCTCGACACGATCGCGTTTCTGCGCGTGCGGCTGCGCGCGCTCGCGGACGTCGTCATCGACAAAGGACTCGTCGCGGGCCCGGAGCTGCTGGGCCGGTATTCCGATTATCACGAACGGAGCTTCGAGGCGTTTCGGGACCTGATGCTCCTGCGCCCGGAGATCTTCGAGGAGCGTTTCGCCGGTTGGCTCGCTACGGAGAACGAATACCGGGCGCGGCTCGCCGCGGACCGCAAGACCGTCGAACCCTAGCAGGGCGTCTTCGAGGCCCTGCTACGAACGGTCGCGGAACCGGCGGGGATTACGGCCGTTCGTCACTAATGGACCGCTACGGCGAACGTGTCGAGCTCGGCTCCGCGTGAACGCACAGCATCACCTCGTGATGGACAGGTAGTCTTGAACTTCAGTACCCTGAAGCTGCGTCCGTATCAACTTGATGCGCAGCGGGCGATCGTCGAAGCGCGAACGCGCGGCTGTCGCTCACAACTCGTCTCGCTCGCGACCGGTCTTGGAAAGACCGTTATCATTGCGACGCTTCCGAAGTTACTCGAGCTGCGGCCGACCGACGTCGCGCTCGTGGTCGCGCACCGCGACGAGCTCGTCTCGCAACTCGTCGAGAAGTTGAAAGCGCAGAATCCGGGCGCCGTCGTCGGCGTCGAAAAAGCGGCCGACGCCGCGAGCGAGCAGTGCAGCATCATCGTGGCGACCGTGCAAACGCTCGCGGGTCAGCGGCTGAGTCGCTTCGTCACCAAGTTCGGACGGCGGATCGCGCTGTTCGTCATCGATGAAGCGCATCACGCGGCGGCACCGACGTACCGGGCGATCCTCGAGAAGATCTCCGCGAAACGGCCCGACGCGACGATCCTCGGCTTCACGGCGACGCCGCAACGCGGCGACGGTGCGCTGCTCAACGAGATCTTTCCGGAGACGGTTTACGAGATGGACGCGCGCGCGGCGATCGATGAGGGCTATCTCGTGCCGGTCAACTCGTACGCCGTCGCGACCGACATCGATCTCGACGCGGTCGGCTCGCGCGCCGGCGATTTCGTTCTCGGCCAGCTTGCCGAAGCCGTCGACACGCAAGAGCGCAACTTGGCCGTCCTCGAAGCGTACCAGAAGTACACGCCCGGAAAGAAAGCGCTCGTCTTCACCGCTTCCGTCGAACACGCGCGCAACGTCGCGGAACTCTTCAAAGACGCGGGTCTCCGCGCCGCCTTCGCGAGCGGCGAGACGCCGCAAGCCGAACGCGAAGCGATCGTGGCGGGCTTCCGGGGCGAGCGCGTCGACGTGCTCGTCAATTGCGGCCTCTACTTGGAAGGCTTCGACGTCCCGTCGGTCGAGGTGATCGTCAACGCGCGGCCGACGAAATCGACCACGCTCTACACGCAGATCACGGGCCGCGGTCTGCGTCCGCTCGACGAGGATGCCTTCGTCGTCTCGAGCTTTCCGAGTGCGGTTGCGCGGAAAGACTTCATTCGCAACGCGAGCCGTAAGCCGTTCGCGACGATCATCGACATCGTCGACAAAGCGCGCCGGCATCAGTTGGTCACGCTGCCGACGTTGTGGGGCTTGCCCGCGCAGATCGACGCGCTCGGGCGTCCGATCTCCGAAGTCGCGGAACGCTATGAAAAACTCTTCGAGAAGGTGCCTCGCGAAGCGGCGCGCGTGCGCGACGCCGAGCAAATCGATAAGGCGCTGCGCGACGCGGACGAAGCCGCCAATCCGCAGCGCTCCGCCGCTTGGCAAATGATCTCGCCCGAGCATTGGCGGTTCGAACGGCCGCCGGCCGCGATCCCGCGCAATAGCAAAGGCGAAGCGATCGTCGATTTCAAGAAAAAGTTCGACGATCTCGTGAAGCTTTCGCGCCGGGAAACGCCGCGGGCCAATGCCGAAGCGTACGCGATGCGCGTGCTCGACGTGCGGTCCATGGCCGACCGGCCGCAGCTCGTCGACGTAACGCGCCGCGGCGAAATGTGGGTCGCGACGTACAAGAACGGCCGCAGCGCGCCGCGCGACATCGTGACGGCCAAGAGTCTCCCCGATGCGATCGCCGCGGCTTCCGCCCGGCTCGAAGCGGGCGACCCCGTCAAACATTTCGGCCGCGGCGGCCCGGCGGCGAAGAAACGCAACGTAGCGCAGAAGAATCGCCCGCGCCGCCGGCGCGGCGGCGCACTCACGGCGGCCAAAGCCGGCTAGTCGTGCGGCGGGTGCGGCGCGAACGTTCGGCGTACCCGCTCGGGTGACCGCGCACCGCCCGCTCCTCTGCCTGCTTACTCTCCTCGCCTTCGTTCCCGCACCGGTCTTTGCCGACTCGCCGCCGCCGGCTGCGGCCGCCTCCGCTTCGCCGGCTC
>CAXUFI010000060.1:0-11342 GCA_964250245.1 uncultured bacterium | reverse complement strand
TGCGCCGCGAGCGCGTTTCGCGCTCGCCGGCGGGCGGCTCGAGCCGCGGACCGACCACGTACGCCGCCGTCGTGAGGCTCGCGAGCGAGCGCGCCATCCCGGCCAGCATGAGCGCCCGCCGCAGGCGGCCGTAGCGTGCGGGGTTCTTGGCGAGCGGCGCGGCGGGCGACCGCAGTTCGCGGACGGCCTGAACGCAGCGGACACACCCGTAACCGAGAACCGCGCCCGCCGCGGCTGCCGGAACAAAACGACGCATGTGGCGGGCTTCAGATGATCGAGATCGTTTCCTTTACCTTGGGCAGCGCGGCGAGGGCCGTCATGAGGGCCCCGGCGAGCGCCTCGGGCACGAGCGACTCCGTCTCTTCGACGCGCCCGGCCTCGGCGAGCGCGAGCAGTACGGGGTCGATCGGGATCCGCGCGAGCACGGGGGCCCGCGCGAGTTCCGCGACCCGCTCGGCGTACGACGGACCGAAGATGTCGTAACGTACGCCCGAGTCGGGCGCGGTGAAATACGACATGTTCTCGATGACGCCGAGAATCGGTTTCTTCATTTGATGGATGAGGTTGGCGGCTTTGCGCACGATCATCGTGGCGAGCGCTTGCGGCATCGTAACGAGCACCACGCCGTCGATTGCCAGCGATTGCAGCACGGTCAGCGGCGCGTCGGAGGTTCCGGGCGGCAGATCGATGAGCAGCACGTCGAGATCGCTCCATAGCGTCTGCTCGTAGAATTGACGGATGACGCCCGAGAGGATCGGCCCGCGCCAGATCATCGCCGTATCCTCTTCGGGCGTCAGCAGGTTCGCGCTGACGATCTCGATCGCGGCGCGCGTCAGCGCGGGGACGAACAGCGGACGCGTCTGTCCCGGCGCGGCGCCCGGGGCGGCGTTGGGATCCTTCTCGATGCCGAGCGGTTCGCGCAGCCCGAAGAGGCGCGGGATCGATGGTCCGGTAATGTCGGCATCGAGGATGCCGACGCGCTTTCCGAGTTTACGCAAGCCGACCGCGAGCAGCGCCTTCGTCACCGACTTGCCGACGCCGCCTTTGCCCCACATGACCGGCACGACCGCTTTTAAAGCGCCGCGCGGGGCGAAGGCGCCGGGCGCCCGCGAGTGCGGTCGCCGGTCGTCGTTCATGATCGTCGGGACGCGACCCGAGAGCCGCGCCTGGTTGAGGGCCGCCACGATGGGCTCGACGCGCAAGCCGTGGGCCGTCGCGCCGGCCGCGAGCGTCTCGTATTTACTCACGCCGCAACCCGAGCATTTGAGCCCGAAGGCGGCTAAGACGTCCTGCGCGATCGGCAGGTCGCCGACGAGTTCGCGGATGTTCGTCAACGGGGCGATCGTGAGGGCCATGAGGCGCAGGCTACAACTTTCTCGGGTAAGGCTCGGTTAAGATCACCGAGCGCATTCGACTTCGAACCTACGCTTTACCGCACCAGCCGCTGCTTATGAAGGAGAACGATGGCCGCTTCGGCATCGCTCGTCATCCCCGTGACCATGCCCGGCGCGTCGAATCGCTACGACGTGCAGGCGATCCTCGAGGCGACGCCGGGAGCAACCGACTTTACCGTCGACCCGGCCAAGTCCGAAGTGTCGCTGCAGTACCAGTTCCCCGGTAACCTCGACTCGCTCATGCGCCGGCTTCGCGCGCGGGGGTTAACCAACGCGGCGCTGGTCCGCTTATCCGTCCCGGTGAAGAACTTGACCGGGAAAACCGTCGACGCCGTGGAGTTGCTGCAGCACCTCAACGCGTCGCCCGCCGTCACCGGCGCGACGTACGACGGCACGGCGGTTGCGGCGACGATCGTTCCCATGACGGCGTCTATGCGCTACGTGTACGAAGAAATCATTATCGCGGGATTGACGGCGATCGATATGCCCACCGTCGCCGGGAAGCAGGAGTTCGTCCTCTGATCGCAACCGCCGAACCCGACGTTCTCATCGTCGGTGCCGGGCCGGCGGGGCTCGCCGCCGCAAAATATCTCGCCGATGCGGGCAAAACGGCGCTCGTGCTCGAGAAGCGGCACATCCCCGGCGGCAAGCTCTCGTCCTGGCGCGACCGCGACGGCGATTGGCTCGAAAGCGGGCTACATTCGTTCTTCGGCGGCTATGCGAACGTCCACGAACTGCTCGCCGACGTCGGGATCTCGCAAAACGTCGTGTGGCAGCCGCACACGTTGACGTGGGGTTTCCCCGCCGGGTTTTCGCCGCGCTGGACGTTCGACGCCGCGGTCTTCGAGGAATTTCATTTCGTCGATCTGCCCGCGCCGTTCAACGGCGTCGGCGCGGTCCTCAATGGAAAATACGTCTTCAATACGCTCGAAAAGTTTTTGTTCGCCAAAGGTACGCTCCCCGTGCTTCTCGGCGATCACAGCTACGCCGAGCGTCAAGACGACATCACGTACGTCGCCTGGCACCGCAAGCGCGGCATGAGCGAGCACATGCTGCGAACGTTCTTCGCGCCGATGTCGCTCGCGCTCAACTTCACGCCGATCGACAAGATTTCGGCCGAAGCGATGCTGCGCGTCATGGCCTACTTCGCGTCGAGTAAGGATGCGAGCCGCGCGGGGTTCCTCAATGGGCCGCCTTCGGAAGCGTTCGTGAAACCGCTCGTCGAGCACGTGCGGCAGCGCGGGCAGGACGTCGAGCTATCGGCCGGCGCCGCCGAGTTACTGTTCGACGGCGACCGGGTCGCCGGCGTCCGGACGCTGGACGGCCGCGAATATCGCGCCGGGGTAACGATCCTGGCGACGCCGGTGCACGACGCGGCGCAGTTGCTGCCGCCCGCGATGCTGCGGGATCCGCTCGTGCACGGCGTCGGCAAATTGACGTCGAGCCCGATCATCAACGCGCACCTGTGGTTCGACCGTAAGATCTCGAAGCTGTCGAATTTGATCTTCGCGCCGGGAACGATCCTGCCCGTCCATGCCGACCTCGGCCAGGCTTCGCCCGGCTACGGTTGGCCCGATAAGTCGTTCGTGGAAATCTGCGTCGCGCCGGCCGACGACCTCATCCGGCTCGACGACGAGGCCGTCATCGATCGCGTCATGCGCGACATGGAGCGGCTCTATCCGCTCGCGACACGGGCGAATCTCGTCAAAGCCAAGCTCGTGCGTATCCCCAAGAGCGTCTACCGCGCGAGTCCGGGCGCCGAGAAATTGCGGCCCGGGTCGCGCACGCCCGTCGCGAATTTGTTCCTCGCCGGCTGCTACACGAATCACCGTTTCCCCGCGAGCATCGAAGGAGCCGTGCGCAGCGCGAAGGCCGCCGTCGAATACGCCGTGGAAGCGATACGTGTTCGCGCCTAATCGAGAGTTCGAGAGCGGGGCGCGCGACGCGCCCGAACTCGATTCCCGGTTGCGGGCCGCGTACGCGACGTGTCGCGAGATCACCCGCGTGGCTTCGAAAACGTTCTATCTGGCGTCGCTTTTTCTAGCGCCGGAAAAGCGGCGCTCCGTCTGGGCGGTCTATGCCTTCTGCCGGACGGCCGACGACCTGGTGGACCGGCTCACGCCCGCGGCCGACCGCCTCGTCGCTCTCGACCGCTTGGAGAGCAAGTTACTCGCCGCCGTCGGCGGCCGTGCCGACGACCCGATCTTCGTCGCCTACGCCGATTCCGCGCGGCGTTTCGGCATCTCTGCGGAGCCGGCGCTCGCACTGTTGCGGGGCGCCCGGATGGACGTTACGATCCGCCGCTATGCGACCTACGACGCGTTATGCGAATACTGCTATCTGGTCGCCTCGACCGTCGGACTGCTCGTGGCGCCGATCCTGGGTTATGCCGGCCGGGAGGCGCTGGAATACGGCGTCACGCTCGGGCGAGCGATGCAGCTCACGAACATCCTGCGCGACGTCGGAGAAGATGCGCTCCTCGGCCGGATCTATCTGCCCGCCGAGGATCTCGAGCGGTTCGGGTATGCGGAGGGGCACGTCTTCGAGCAGGTCGTGGACGAGCGTTTCATCGCGCTGATGCGCTTCCAGATCGCGCGCGTGCGGGCGCTGTACGCGCAGGCCGAACCGGGGATCGCGATGCTGGCGCCCGAGTCTCGCTATACGGTCCGGCTCGCGCTAACGCTCTACCGCCGCATCCTCAACGCGATCGAACGCAACAATTACGACGTCTTCCGGCGCCGCGCGTTCGTGCCGTTGCGAGCGAAGTTAGCCACGGCCCTCACCGTCGCCCTCCTCCGTTAGGATACTCCGATTTCGCCCGGCTCGTCGTTGCCGGGGAGCTCATTTCCTTAAGGAAACTTCGCTCCCCGGCGCCTCGATCCGGACGAAATCAGAGCATCCTCGTGCGGGGAGTACGCGGAAGAGCGTGGCCGCCTGCTGTGAGTGAATTCGAGGGCGTTGACGAGCCGGGGCGGGCTGGATGGTTGGACCGGGAGGCGGTAGCAGCGACTACATCGCGGGAAGGGGCGAATTGGTAGGATGGTCTCGAGGCCGGTCATTTTCACGGCACTCAGCTTCGAGGAGAGGACTCGCCCGCATATGGCCACACTCGACCCGGCAACCGCCGGAGTTTACGAAGTAGGCAACGATCAGGTGCCGGAAGTCTACCGTCCGTTTTTCGATAACGGCGACTGGACGCAGCATACGCTCACCGTTTACGGATCTTGGGTATTTTTCGTCATTGCCGTCATCGCCCACATTTTCGTGTGGCTGTGGCGGCCCTGGTAGGGAGAGCGACTGATATGATCGTCCGCAAAACCTTTAACTTTCGCGCCGTCCTGGCCGCATATTGTGCGGCCGGCCTCGTGGTCGCGTTCCTGATCCATTTCATCGTACTCTCGTCACCGAAGTACAACTGGATCTTCCCGCAAACTTCAACTCAGCAGACGGCGCCCGCTCCCGCTCCGGGAGCGAAGTAGGGCCTCGTTCGCGACACGGTCCGAATGACGAGCGGCGGCGAGGCTGCCCTCGCGTAGCATTGGGATAGAGAGGCGGTCATGCTTAGTTTCGAAAGCGTCTATCGCAAGCGCGGGGGGACGTTCCTCGCCGATTTACTCGGCGACGATCCGTTCGATTTCTGGGTCGGTAGGTTCTACGTCGGCGTCTTCGGAGCGATCTCCGTCGGCGCCACGATTTTCGGTATCCTGATCATCGTACTTTCGATTGCGGCGCTGGGCGACGGGGATCTCGCCCGCGTCACGATCGGAGCTCCCCTGCGCCAATACGGGCTCGGCTTCGCGCCGTTCTATCAGGGCGGGAATTGGGAGCTGATCATCCTCTTCGCCACGATCGCCTTCGTTTCGTGGGCGCTGCGCGAAGTCGAAATCTGCCGCAAGCTCGACATGGGCTATCACGTGCCGGTCATGTTCAGCTTCGCGATCTCGGCCTTCGTCATCCTCGAGATCATTCGGCCGCTGCTGCTACGCTGCTGGTGCGAAGGGTTCGACCTCGGGTTCACCGGCCATCTGACGTGGGTGTCCAACACCGGCTTCAAGTACGATAACTTCTATCTCAATCCGTTTCACGCGTACGCCATCCTCGGGTTCTTCCTGACGGCGATGGTGCTCGCCATGCATGGCGCCGCGATTCTCGGCACCTATAACACCAACGCCGATCCGAGCGTCGAAACGGCGAACGTCGACAACTTCTGGCGCGATTACATCGGCTATTCGATCGGCGAACTCGGCATTCACGTGCTCGGCTTCTGGCTCGCCATCTACACGCTGATCATGTCGGACCTCTGCATCCTGACGTCGGGGACCGTCGTCAAGGATTGGGTCGACTTCTGGCACTTTCAGCTTCCCTGGTTTCACTGAGGTCCATATAGAACATGGCAACGATCCTCGCGCGGCCCCGTCTCCCCACGCTGGAACTGCCGAGCCCGAGCCCGATCGACGATGCGGATATCGCGGGCATCCGGCTCGGCACGCCGCTACAAATCTCTCTGCTCGCACGCTTCGGCATGTCGACGCAAACCGGCGTCATCTGGCTCGGCACGTGGGGCATGCTCTCGGTCTTCTTCTTTGCCGCGGGCGGCGCGGTGCTGCTCATCGCCGGCATCCAGCAGATGCAAGGCAACATCTGGCTCCTGCTCAAGTACTTCGCGAACGTTCAAATTCTGCCGCCCGAAGGGCTCGGCATGGCGCCCTCGCTGCAGCAAGGCGGCTTCTGGCAACTTCAGCTGCTGCTTTGGGCGGCGTCGGTCGTTTGTTGGGCGGGCCGTTGTTACGACCGTCTCGTCCGCTTCGGCTGGCGTCCCTATCTGCTCTTCGCCTGGCTCTCGGCGATTCTCCTAACGTCGACGATCTGGGTGTTTCGGCCGCTCGCGATGGGCTCGTGGGCCGAGGCGCCGGGATTCGGCCTCAACTCGGATTTAGACTGGGCGCAAAACTTCAGCGTGCTGTGGGGCAACCTCTATTACAATCCGTGGCACATGCTCGCGATCTTCTTCCTGTTCGGCTCGACGATGCTCTGGGGCATGCACGGTGCGACGATCCTCGCGACCGCGGCCGAAGGCAGCCATCAGGAAGATGCCGAGATCAAAGACATGCACTCGGGTTCGCATAAATCGATGCTGTTTTGGCGCTGGACGCAGGGCTTCAATGCGAATCCGAAGACGATTCACGACTGGCTGCTGTGGTTCTCGATGGGCACGGTTCTGGCGTCCTCCATCGGCATCATCGAGACGGGTACGATCGTTAAGGACTGGTACGTCTGGGGTGTCGATCACGGCTGGGTGCAGCAATATGGCCCGCTGACGCGCGAAGCGATCAACGGCATGCCGCAAAAACCCGCCGTCGGGATCAATCAGGCGGAATCGCCCGGCATCCAATCGCCCCAGGGCGGTTATTAACGATGCGCAAACTATTCGCTCCGCTGCTGATCGCGATCGTCGTGGTCGCGGCAGGTTCGGTCGCGCCGCTCTTCGATGCGGCGAAAGCCGGTACGCCCGGAGTCAAGCCGCAGGGCGTCGTACCGGGTTCGGCTGTGGGACAGCCCGAACGAGCCGAGCAAACGCCGGCGCAACTCGTGAATCCCGCGCAGGACGGCGTCGAGAACGACGAGCGCGCCAACGAAATGTATCGTGGCGAATACGGCCCGGTCGATCAGGCGGCGCCCCTGGACTTCAGCCATCAGCCGAAGTCGGTGCCGCGCAACTACGCCGGCGGCCGGCTCTACAACGTGCAGGTCCTCAAGAACTACACCTACGTCCAGTTGATCGGGCAAATGACGTATTACACGACGGCGCTCGGCGTGCAATGCACCTACTGCCACAACGTCGGCAATTTCGCATACGATACGGCGACGAAGAAGATTGCCCGCACCATGCAGATCATGTCCAATAACGCGCAGCGGGATTGGGTCGAACCGGTCAAACACGACTATCCGAACTATCAGGTCTCGGGTGCGGTCGGCTGCGTCACCTGCCACCGCGGCGCGCCGCATATGGGCGTCAAGTACAACGTCGTGCCGGTCCAGTACCTCAACTACACCAACAAGTCGACGAAGCAGGCCGGGTATGTCGTGAACTCGATGTACTCCGCGGTCAAATCGTTGGGTGTAAACTGCCTCTTCTGCCATAACAGCGCAGATTTCGTCTCGCTGCAATACTATCCGACGAACAAGATCTCACATCGCATGTGGGCGATGATCGACGACATCAATCACAAATGGCTCCCACCCAACATTAAAGCGGTGACCTGCTACACGTGCCATCAAGGCGCGAAATGGCCGAGCGCTTTGGTGAAAGCAGGGCTCGACCAAACGCCGGTCCAAGCCGTCGCTGCACATCCGGAATTCTCAGAGAATCCCGGAGCACATTTGGATTCGGGAGTAGTGCGATAGGTGGATTTGTTTTGGAGTCTTCCGAGCGCTGCAGTCATCGCAACGCCCGCAGATAGCCCATTCGAAACGTTACTCTTGGAGACCGCACCGCGCCGCTACGATAGCGGCGCGGTGTTATCCGATCCGGAGTCGCGTCCGGAAAGAACGTTCTATTGCGCTTCGGGAACTTTGAAAGTCACCAAGCTGCTGGCGAGCGGCCGCGAGATCTTGATTACGATACTGCAAGCCGGTTCGCTTTGGAGCGATCGAGCCGTGCTCAACGGCTATTGGCGTGAGGTGTTCATCGAAGCGATGGAGCCGAGCGACGTCTACGCCGTGGAGAACGCCGCGTTCGAGGCGTTTCTGGTCGCGCGGCCCGAACGGCTTACGAGTTTCATGCAGCGTGTCTCCGAGCAGGTCAGCGACGCGTTAACGCTACTCGACGATTTCCGCGGCCGCGACGTCGCTTCGCGGCTGGCGCGCGTGCTCGTGAAATTCTCGCAACAGTACGGCGTGCCGACCGATCGCGGCGTGCGCATCGACCTGCCGGTAACGCACCAAGACTTAGCGAATATGATCGGTACCGCGCGGGAGACCGTCTCGCGCAATATGGCTCGCTTTCGGCAGAAGGGCTACGTGCGCGATGCCGCCGCGGGCCAAGCGCTTGAACTGCTCGACCTGCGATCGCTTGAAGCGCTTATCGTCTGAACGCGCGCGGAGACGCTCGCGCCGGCTGATGTAAACGGAGACACATGGTTCTGCTTTTACTCGTGCTCATGCTGATCGGCAGCCTGGCGGCGACCTTTATCGTTCCGCCGTTTCTCTTTAAAATCGACCGCACCGGCCAGGTAAACTTCTTCGGCATAAAATTTCCGCCGTAAGCGGAATGCTCTGCTTGAGCCCGGCTCGTCGTGCGTTTCGATGCGGACGAAAGCGGAGTATCCGTCCGAGCTGCGGGCCGGCGCGACCGCTGGCCCGCGCGCAATCGTGACAGGTATCACGGCGGTGCTGCCGCGGCGAGCGTAGCCTTACTGCGGAGGTAGCATGCCCGACGCCCGGCCCCTGTCCGCTCGTGCGAAACGAGCCGCGAGCATCTGGACCACGATACATCCGATCTTCGCCATCGGGCAGTTGCTGGCGTTCTTCGTAAGCGTCGGTTTACTCATTGCCTACTTCCGTCATGCCGTGCCGTTTCACGCCGTTCACGTTTCGGTGCTGGTGAAGATCGGCTTGATGGTCGGCGCCGTGCTCACCGGTTCGTTCTGGGAACGCGACGTTTTCGGCTGGTGGTGGTTCGCGCCCGAGTTTCTCGCCGAGGACGTCATGACGCTGATGGTGTTCGTGCTTCAGCTCAGCTATCTCGCGATGACGTGGCTCCATCCGGGAGCGATGGGTCCGATCGTTTCGGTGCTCTGCTTCGCGTATGCGGTCTACGTCGCGAACGTCGCGCAGTACATTCATAAGACGCAGCGCATGAAAGCGGAACGCGCCGAGCCGGCGTTACCGCGGGCGGCCTGATGGCGGCACCGACGGCGCAGCCGGCCGCGCACGGCCACGGGCTGGCCGCCGCTCCTCCTGCAGCGAGCGGCGAGACGGCGCGAGCGATCGTCTTTGCGGAACCCGGCCGGCTCGAGATGCGGCCGGTAGCGCTCCGGGTCGCGGCCCCCGACGAAGTCGTCGTCGATACGAAGTTCTCGTCCATTTCGGCGGGAACCGAACGATTAATCTACTCCGGGAAGTTGCCCGGTTTCCCGATGCTGCGCTTTCCGCTCGTGCCGGGCTACGAAGCGGCGGGGGTCGTCGCGCGCGTCGGTGCGGACGCGGCCGGCGTCCGCGTCGGAGACGAGGTGTTCGTCGGCGGCAGCATGTGTTACGCGGACGTCGCGGGCGTCTTCGGCGGCAACGCCGCGCGGACGATCAAAAAGGCCACCCAGGTGGTGCCGCTTTGCGGCATACCGCTCGCGCACGCGCCGCTTTTAGCGCTGGCCGCAACGTCGCTGCACGGCGTGAAGCGCCTGGGCGACGTCGCGGAGCAGCGGGTCTGCGTGCTCGGGATGGGCGCGATCGGGCAATTCGCGGCGCGGTTCCTCGCACTCGCCGGCGCGCAAGTGATCTGCGCCGACGTCAGCCCCGCGCGGCTCGCGGACGCCCCCGACGGTTGCGAACGGCTCGATCTGTCGGTCGTGTCGCTCGAGGAAGCGCTGCGCGAGCTCGACGTGGTGGTCGAAGCGACGGGCCGTTCGGAGGAGATCGCGCGTTCGGCGCGCGCGCTGCGGCCCGGCGGCACGGTGCTGCTGCTGTCGTACTACGACGAGCTCCGCACGCCGTACGTCGATCTCTTCGTTAAGGAAATCTCGCTGCTGGTCGCTCGCGAGTGGCAGCATGGCGATCTGCTCGCCGCGCGAGATGCCCTCGCGGCCGGAACGCTCGGGATCGGGCGGCTCGCCGAACACGTCGTGCCGGCGGCCGAGTACGAACGCGCGTACCGGACGGCCTTTGAAGATACTTCGGTTTTGAAAGTGATACTGCAATGGGCGTAAGCAAAAATAGCACCGTCGCGTTCTATGGCAAGGGCGGCGCCGGCAAATCGTTCTTGACCAGCATGGTCGCCAAGACGCTTACCGACCGGAATAAACGCGTCTTGCAAATGGGCTGCGATCCCAAACACGACAGCGTCGTGGCGCACTTCGGCGGCGCGTTCATCCCGACCGTGCTCGGGACTTGGGCGCAATTCCAGAAAGAGGGCCGCGACGACGATCTGGCCCCCGAACATATCATCTTTAAAGGCGACGGCGTGTACTGCATCGAGCTCGGCGGACCCGAGTCGGCGCGCGGCTGCGGCGGGCGCGGCATCACGTTCGGCTTCCAACTTCTCGAGAAGTGGGGTCTCTCGGAGTGGAATTTCAATTACATGCTGCTGGATTTTCTCGGTGACGTCGTATGCGGCGGATTCGGTACGCCGATCGCGCGCTCCATGGCGGATAAGCTCGTCATCGTTTGCAGCAACGAAGGCCAATCGATGTATGCCGCCAACAACATCGCCTCGGCGGTGCGTTACTTCGCGGAGCAGGGCGGGAAAACGCGGCTCCTCGGACTCTTCGTGAATAAAGACGACGGCAGCGGCAAAGCTGCGCGGCTCGCGGAGTTCCTCGGCGTTCCCGTCCTCGCATCGCTTCCGGTCATCCCGCAATCCGAACTCGCTCGAAACGGTTCGCAGCATCCGCTCGTGGCCGCCGCGGTCGAGCGCGTCATCGACGCCATCGACAACCGCGCTGCGATGTTTCCGAACCGCGTCGACTTTCACGAATTCATGTGCGCGCTCTCGGGCAATGCCGCGACGATGGACGGCACCGCGGTCTCATCCGACGAGCTTTGGTCGTTGCCCGAACTCGAGCCGGAGCTCGCAGCGATTCCGAACGGCGGCGCTTTCGACCATCGCTACGTCGAGAGCGAAGACGATGCGGACAAGCTGCTCGTGCCGACCGTCGTCAGTGCGGGCGGGTTTGCCGTTCCGTCTGCTGATTGGTAACGCTCGTGCTTGCGGCCGCGCCACCTCTCGCCATC
>CAXUFI010000059.1:0-11355 GCA_964250245.1 uncultured bacterium | reverse complement strand
GTCGGAGATCGAGCACGACAATATGTCGGTCGCCTCGGAGATCGACGGCGCGTTCGCGCAGCCCGATGCTCCGCGGGCGACTGGCGAGCACGGCGGCGCGGCCATTCACGATCGCGACGCACAGCACGGCCGCGGGGTGACGACGGAGACGTCGCAAGTCGACGCCGCCTCGCAACATACGACCGACGAACAAGAGCGTCCGGGTGCTCCCTCGACGTCCTCGACGGCGCATCATCCCGAACCCGCACCCGGCGGCGGGACCCACGGCCATCCTGAACCCGACTCCTCGGGCGACGGCACCGAGGCCTCGCAATGAACGGCCGGAGCGTCGGCGGAGGCATCCCGTGTTAACTCCGAAGCGCGTCAAATGGCGCAAGCAGCACCGTGGGCGGATGACCGGCAAAGCGCTGGTCGGCAACATGCTGACGTTCGGCGATTACGGATTGCAGGCGCTCGAGCCGGTGTGGATGACGAATCGGCAGATCGAAGCGGCCCGGATCGCGATGACCCGTCATATCAAGCGCGGCGGCAAGGTTTGGATTAAAGTGTTTCCCGACAAATCGGTCACGAAGAAGCCGGCGGAAGTTCGCATGGGCTCGGGTAAGGGCAATCCGGAATTCTGGGTCGCGGTCGTCCGTCCGGGGCGGATGCTGTTCGAAATAGCGGGCGTACAAGAATCGGTCGCGCGCGAAGCGCTCAAGCTCGCGTCGGCGAAATTGCCGATTGCGACGAAGTTCGTGACGCGCGCCTCGGAGATGGAGGCCGTCTCGTGAAGCACGACGAGCTTAAAGATCTGCGCGGCCTCACGATCGCGGAGTTGAAGCAAAAGGCGTTCGAGACGAAGGAACGCCTCTTCAACCTGCGCTTTCAATTGCGCACGGGTCATCTCTCCGACTTCAGCCACGTGAAAGCGACGAAGCGCGAGTACGCGCAGATCCAAACCGTAATCAGTGAAAAGCGCCTCGCGGAGGCCAAGCATGGAGCAGCCTAACGTGGAACAGTCCCCCGTGGTGCAGCCGGCGGCGCGGCCGCTGCGCCGCGTCAAGCTCGGCGTCGTGCGTAGCGACAAAATGGATAAGACGATCGTCGTCGTGACGGAGACGCGCGTGCCGCATCCGACATATAAAAAGATCGTGCGCAAATCGGTCCGGTTCAAAGCGCACGACGAACGTAACGAGGCGAAAACGGGCGACACGGTCCGCATCATGGAGACGCGCCCGATCTCGCGCGATAAGCGCTGGCGGCTATTAGAAATCGTCGAGCGCGCCAAATGACGATTGCGAGAAACGCCTCGGCTCGCAAGCGTCGCAGCAACGACGGCGTCGGAAAGAAGACGGGCCGGAACGAATGATACAGCAAGAAACAAGGCTCAAGGTTGCCGATAATAGCGGCGCGCGCGAGCTCCTTTGCATTCACGTGCAGGGCGGATCGCGTCACGCCTACGCGTTCGTCGGCGACATTATCGTCGGTACCGTTAAGAGCGCGATCCCCGGTGCGGCCGTGAAGAAGGGCCAGGTCGTGAAAGCGGTCGTGGTCCGCTGTTCGCAACCCATGATCCGTCCCGACGGCTCGTTCATCAAGTTCGACGAGAACGCGTGCGTGATCATCAAGGGCGAAAAAGACAACCTCGACCCGCGCGGAACGCGCGTCTTCGGCCCCGTTTGTCGAGAGCTGCGCGACCGCGGCTTCCTCAAGATCGCCTCGCTCGCCCCGGAGGTGCTCTAACATGGCGCAACCGGTGGCGAAAGCGCATATCGTCAAGGGCGATTTGGTCGTCTTGCGCCGCGGCCGCGAAAAGGGAAAGCGCGGTACGGTCAAGGCCGTCTATCCCCGTGAGGGCTGCGCGACGGTCGAGGGCCTCAACGTCGTCAAGCGTCATTCGAAGCAAGGTACCGACGGCGCGAAGTCGGCCGGGATCTATGAGAAAGAAGCACCGATCCCGCTCTCGGTATTGCAAGTAATCGATCCGAAAACGAACCTGCCGACGCGCGTGCGGCGCGTCCGCAAGGACGACGGCACGGTCGCGCGCGTCTCCGTGCGCTCGGGCGAAGACTTGCTCGTCCCGGGCAAGAGGAAGTAGCGATGGCAGTCACGCGGTTGCGCGAGCGGTACGACGGCGACGTTCGCAAGAAGATGATCGAGAAGTTCGGTTATAAGAACGTGCATCAGGTTCCGAAACTCGACAAAGTCGTCATCAACATGTCCGTCGGCGACGCGATTTCGAATTCGAAAGTGCTCGATACCGCCGTCAAGGAACTCGAGGCGATCAGCGGCCAGAAGCCCGTGATCACCAAAGCGAAGAAGTCGATCGCGGCATTCAAGCTGCGTGAAGGGATGAACATCGGCGCCAAAGTCACCCTACGCGGCGAGCGGATGTACGTCTTCCTCGATAAGCTCTTCAACGTCGTGCTGCCGCGCATCCGCGATTTTCGCGGCCTCTCGCGGAAGTCGTTCGACGGCCGCGGGAACTACAATATGGGCTTGCGCGAGCAGATCGTATTCCCGGAGATCAATTTCGACCGCGTCGACAAGATGCGCGGCATGGATATCGTTATCGTAACGTCCGCCAAGAGCGACGAAGAAGCGACGGAGTTCCTCAGTGCGATGGGGCTGCCGCTGCAAAAAGAACGTGAGACTTCGGCTGCGGCCCTGCGTCAAGGATCCGGTAATTAATGGCTAAGACATCGAGCATCGAGAAATCGAAGCGGACGCCGAAGTTCGCGGTGCGGCAACATAACCGTTGCCTGACCTGCGGCCGGCCGCGCGGCTACTACCGCAAGTTCGGCATGTGCCGGATCTGCTTCCGGGAGAACGCCCACCGTGGCTTCATCCCCGGCATTACGAAGGCGAGCTGGTAAGCGATGGGCGTCATAACCGATCCGATCGCCGACTTGCTCACGCGCATCCGCAATGCGAATACCGCCAATCATGAGACGGTCGACATCCCCGCCTCCAAGATGAAGCACGCCGTCGCCGAGATTTTGCGTGAAGAAGGCTTCATCCGCACGATCGAACTGCTGCCGGACGGCCCTCAGGGTACGCTGCGGCTCACGCTCAAGTACGGGCCGGAAAAAGAGAAAGTCATCACTAATCTGCGCCGCATCAGCCGGCCGGGTCTGCGCGTCTACACGGGCCGCGGCGAGATCCCGCGCGTGCTCGGCGGCCTCGGTCTCGTTATCATGTCGACGAGCAAGGGCATTATGTCGGGCAAACGCGCGAAGCGCGAAGGCTGCGGCGGCGAAGTCCTCGCGTATGTCTGGTAGGAAGTAACATGTCACGGATCGGTAAACTCCCCGTCGCGATTCCGGATAAAGTTACCGTCGAAGTAACGAATTCGGTCGTGCGCGTCACGGGGCCCAAAGGCGAACTCTCGCAGAGCGTGTTGCCCGTCGTCGACGTCAAAGTCGACGGTGCGAACGTCGTCGTCGAACGGAAGGGCGATACCAAGCCGCACCGCTCGGCGCACGGTCTCACGCGCACGCTCGTCGCGAACATGGTCGAAGGCGTCTCCAAAGGGTTCCGCAAGAGCTTAGAGATTCAGGGCGTCGGTTATCGGGCCGCGAAGTCGGGCGAGAACCTCAATCTCACGCTCGGCTATTCGCATCCCGTCAGCTATCCCGCTCCGAAGGGCATCGCCTTCGCGGTCGAGGGCACGACGAAAGTGCACGTGGACGGCATCGACAAGCAGCAAGTCGGCCAAGTCGCGGCCGAGATTCGCGGTTTGCGTCCGCCCGAGCCCTACAAAGGCAAAGGCGTACGCTACGAAGGCGAAGTCATCCGGAAGAAGCTCGGCAAGGCCGGCAAGGCCGGTAAAAAGTAATGCCGCTCGTCTCTAAGAACGTGCAGCGCGTCAAGCGTCATGCGCGGCTTCGCAAGAAAGTGATCGGAACGGCGGAGCGGCCGCGGTTGCAGATCCATCGGACGCTGCACCATATCTACGCGGCCGTAATCGACGATGCGCGCGGACACACGCTCGTGACCGCCTCGACTCGCGAGAAAGATCTGGCGGGCATGGAGTCGCGGACGAACGTGGAGGCCGCACGCAAAGTCGGCGAGACGATCGGCCGTAAAGCCAAAGCGGCCGGCATCGACGCGGTCGTCTTCGATACGAGCGGTCTAAAATACCACGGCCGCGTCGCGGCCCTCGCCGACGCCGCTCGCGCCGCGGGCCTGATTTTCTAGTGCAACAAGTAACGTTTTACAACGGGGTCCCGCGCGCAATGTCGCGCGGGGGCGCGCAGCACCAGTTTTCCGGCAACGTCGGAAACGTGGTGCGTAGCGCCAAGCTCCCCGCAACGTGGGGAGCTGTTTAGCATGTATAATCGGGGAGGCAGTCGCGACCGCGACAATTCGGGGATCGAAGAGAACGTCGTCCGCGTGAACCGTGTGGCTAAGGTGGTGAAGGGCGGCAAACGGTTCAGCTTCTCGGCGCTCGTCGTCGTCGGCGACCGGAAAGGACGCGTCGGATTCGCGATCGGCAAGGCGGGCGAAGTCCCCGAGGCGATCCGCAAGGGCGTGGAGCAGGCGAAGAAGGCTATGATCAGCGTACCGATGGTCGAGCGCACGATCCCGCACGAAGTGAATTTTTCGATCGGCGCGGGCCGCGTCTTCATGAAACCGGCCGCGCCGGGCACGGGGGTTATCGCGGGCGGTCCGATGCGCGCCGTTCTCGAACTCGCCGGCATCCACGATATTCTGACCAAGTCGCTCGGCAGTTCGAATCCGATCAACGTCGTTCTGGCCACGTACGAAGCGCTACGCTCGCTTAAGACGGCCGAGACCGTCGCGAAGCTGCGCGATAAGACGGTCGCCGAACTTTACGCGTAACGTGCCGGCCCACGCCCGGCAATAGCAGAGGAACCATGGCACAAGCAAAATCGTCCCGTAAGAACGCCTCCGGTGCGCCGCACGTCCCCGCGGCGCCCGCGATCGCGCGCGGTCCCGGCCTGGCTGCGGCCACGTCGCCGGCGACGCTAGCGACGTTGCGTGAGAACAAAGGCGCCCGGCCGAAGCGCACGCGCGTCGGCCGCGGCCACGGGTCCGGTATGGTGAAGACGGGCGGCGAAGGCGGCAAGGGTCAGACGGTACGCTCGGGCGGCGGTAAAGGGCCGGCGTTCGAAGGCGGCCAGACGCCGTGGGCGCGGCGCCTGCCGCATCGCCGCGGCTATTCGCAGAAAGCGCGCGACATCGGGCACTTTCGGACCACCTTCGCGGTCGTCAACGTCGCGAAGCTCGCGGACTGGGATGTTGCGGTGGAAATCTCGCCGCAGTCGCTGATCGATCGGAAGCTCATCTCGAAGGCGCCCGACGGCGTCAAGATTCTCGGCGGAACCAAAGCCGGCAAGACGCTGCCGGCGGGGCTTCGTTTCCGCGACATCGTGTTCTCCGGGTCCGCGCGCGAAGCGCTCGCGGCGGCCGGCGCACACTTCGGCGATGACGACGCCGCCGGCGGTTCGCAGGGTTAGTTTTGCTCGAGAACCTCCGCGCCGCACTCCTGGTCCCCGATATCCGCAAGCGGATCGGTTTCGTGCTGTTCGCCTTCGCGGCGTTCATTTTTATGATCCACGTGCAGCTGCCCGGCGTCGACGACAAGCGCTGGCAGGGCCTGCTGCAGCAGGGGACGTTTTATAACTTTCTCGGCTTTCTCTCCGGCGGCGCGCTGCAGCGGCTCTCGATCATCGCGATGGGGATCACGCCGTATATCAACGCGTCGATCATCATGCAGCTGATGACGGTCGTGCTGCCGCAACTCGAGGAGCTCGCGAAGAAAGGCGGCGAGGAAGGCCGTAAGCGGATCGGCCAGTACACGCGCTGGTTAACGATCGTGCTGGCCGTCGTGCAAGGTACGACGATGTCCGTGAATATGAGCCGCGCGGGCGTTTTTTACGATTCGTCCTGGCAGTTCATCGCGTTCGCGGTCATCGCGTTCGTCGCCGGAACGCTCTTTCTCATGTGGCTCGGCGAGCAGATCACCGACAAAGGGATCGGCAACGGCGTCTCGCTCATTATCTTCATCGGCATCGTCTTGCGCTATCCGACATACGTCGGCCAGACGATTCAGGCGGGGCAAAAGGACGGGCTCAACGTGCTCGGCCTGATCCTCTTCCTAGCGATCGCGATTTTCACGATCATCTCGATCATCTTCATGTATCAGGGTCAGCGGCGCATCCCGGTTCAGCAAGCGCGGCGCGTGGTCGGGCGAAAGATGTTCGCCGGCCGAGCCTCCTACATTCCGCTGCGGCTCAATAACGCCGGCGTCATCTCGATCATCTTCGCGATCTCGATCCTGCTTCTGCCGCAACAGGCGCTCTCGTGGTTTCAGCATTCGGGCGTCGCGCCGTCGTACTGGCATTTGGGGCCGCTCGAGATTCCGGCGAACGCGACCGCGACGTCGCTCGCGTTTCAGACCTGGTTCAGTCCGAATAGCTTCCTCTACAATCTCGCCTATTTCGTGCTGGTCGTCGTCTTTACGTTCTTCTACAGCTCGATCGTCGTCAACGTCAAAGACATCGCCGACAACCTCAAGAAGAGCGGCTCGTTCATCCCGGGGATCCGGCCCGGCGGCCCGACCGAAGATTACATCCGCCGGATCTTGCTGCGCATCACGACGGTCGCGGCGCTCTACCTCGGGCTGCTCGCGATTCTGCCGTCGACGCTGCAGCGCGGCCTCGGCGTGACGACCTTTTATCTCGGTTCGACGTCGCTGCTCATCGTCGTCGGCGTGGCGCTCGATACGATGACGCAGATCGAGGCCCGGCTCGCCATGCGCGATTATAAAGGGTTCATCAAGCGATGACGGTCTCGGCGCCGGCGAAGACCGTCCGCGGTCTCCGTTTAGTTTTCCTCGGGCCGCCGGGTGCGGGCAAGGGTACGCAGGCGAAACTTCTCGAGGAGCGTTTCGGGGCGCGCCAGATCTCGACGGGCGATATCTTGCGGCGCAACGTCTCGCAGCGGACGGCGCTCGGGCTGCAGGCCAAGTCGTTCATGGACGCGGGCGCCCTCGTCAGCGACGACCTCATCATCGCCATGATGGAGGACGAGCTCAAGAATTCGGGCTCGTTCATTCTCGACGGCTTCCCGCGGACGGTCGCCCAGGCGGAGGCCCTCGATGCGCTCCTCGGCCGGCTCGCTCTGCCGCTGACGGCCGTGCTGCTGTTCGATGCCGACCGCGAAACGCTATTCGCGCGGCTCACGGGGCGCTGGACCAATCCGCGCAGCGGCCGCACCTATCACATGCTCTTCAATCCGCCGCTCGTAGCCGGCGTCGACGACCAGGACGGCGGCCCGCTCCTGCAACGCCCGGACGACACCGCGGCCGTCGTAGAGAAGCGCCTGCGGACGTACGAAGCCGAGACGATGCCGCTCATCGCCTATTACGAGCCGCGCGGCTCGCTCGTTCGAATCGACTCGCTGCAACCGATCGGCGACGTCGCCGCGGCGGTGCGCCGGGCGGTCGCCGTTGACGAAGTGCTCGAATGATCACGATGAAGTCGACGCGCGAGATCGAGATCATGCGACGCGGCGGGAAGATCACCTCGAGCGTGCTCGCGATGCTGCTGCGGACGGCGAAAGCCGGGATGACGCTACGCGAAATCGACCGGCTGGCGGAGAAGGCCATCCGGGACCGCGGCGGGGTCCCGACCTTTAAGGGCTATCACGGTTTCCCGGCGTCGATTTGCGCCTCGGTGAACGAGGTCGTCGTGCACGGCATCCCGGGGAACCAGGTCCTCAAGGACGGCGACATCCTGTCGATCGATATCGGCACGACGTACGAGAATTACGTTTCCGATACGGCGGCCACGGTCGCGATCGGCAACGTGTCGTCGGAGGCGAAGCGGTTGCTGCGCGTGACGCAGGAAGCGCTCATGATCGGCGTCGGCAAGATTCAGAAGGGCAATCGGCTCTCGGATATCGGTCACGCCATCCAGCGCCATGCCGAGGAGAACGGCTACGGCGTGGTCCGGGCGCTCGTCGGGCACGGCATCGGCACGAAGATGCACGAGGAACCGCAGGTCCCGAACTGGGGCGACGCCGGCCGCGGCATCGCGCTCAAGCCGGGGCTCTGCCTGGCCGTCGAGCCGATGATTACGGAAGGAACCTATGACGTCGCAACCCTTGGCGACGGCTGGACGGTTGTGACGGCGGATGGTAAGCTAGCCGCGCACTTCGAGCATACCGTCGCCCTAACCGACGACGGTCCGCGCATCTTGACGCTCCGCGACGACGACTTCATGGAACTCGACGTCGATCCGTACCGCCCGAAGGCCGAACTCGCCGCGTAGCGGCTCAAACGTCAGTACAGGAACGCCAGCAATGAAAGTCAGACCGTCCGTGAAGCGCATCTGCGAGAAGTGCATCATCATCCGCCGCGAAGGTAAAGTGCGCGTCCTTTGCGAGGCGAATCCCAAGCACAAGCAGGTGCAGGGCTAATGGCGCGTATTTCGGGCATCGATCTTCCCCGCGACAAGCGCATCGAGATCGGTCTAACGTACATCTTCGGCATCGGCTTGCCGACCGCGCAGAAAATCTTGGCACGCGCCGGCATCGATCCCAATACGCGCGTCAAGAACCTCAGCGACGAGGAAGAGAAGAAGCTTCGCGACGCGATCGACGGCCAGGTTAAAGTCGAGGGCGATCTGCGACGCGAGGTCGCCGGTCATATCAAGCGGCTCTCCGATATCGGGTGCTACCGTGGCCTGCGGCATCGCCGCGGGTTACCGGTCCGTGGTCAGCGGACGAAGACGAACGCGCGGACGCGCAAGGGACCCAAAAAGACCGTCGGCGCGAAAAAGAAGGCCGTCAAGAAGTAGCGGCTCGACTCGCGGCGTAGCGCTCGGGGGCCGCGCTCGCGGGCGAAGCTGTGGCGGTCCGACGGGTGCTCCCGAAAGAGTCGTGCTCGACGGGCGGCTAGCTCGGTCACGCTCGGTACGCTCGCGCCGCTAATAATTGACTTCTGTCGTTGTGGCTGCGACGGCGGCGTGGTACTTTCGCGACGTCTGCGTCCGGAGAATCGAACCGTGTCGGAACCTTCAAAAGTCGAACGAATCAAGGCGGAGAGCGCCGGTCTGCGCGGGACGATCGCGCAAGAACTAGCCGAACCGTCGTCGCGGTTCGGTGAGGCCGACGTTCAGCTACTGAAGTTTCACGGGATTTACCAGCAGGAAGATCGCGACGAGCGCAAGACCGCGCGGGTCGCGGGCGACGCGGCTAAACCGAAGGCGTATTCGTTTATGGTCCGCACGAAAAATCCGGGCGGTTATGTGAACGGGTCGTCGTTCCTCGCGCTTTCCGAGCTTTGCGAGTCACACGGCAACGGCACGCTGCGGATCACGTCGCGTCAGGGATTCCAGCTGCACGGCGTGCACAAATCCGATCTCAAAGAAGTGGTCGCGGCGATTAACGAAAACCTCGGCTCGACGCTCGGCGCGTGCGGCGACGTCAATCGCAACGTGCTGGCGCCCGCCGCGCCGTTCGCGACGAAGGCATACGTGCTGGCGCGCGAGGCGGCGCATGCGATCGCCGAACTCTTGACGCCGCGTACCGCGAGTTATTTCGAAATCTGGCAAGACGGCGAGCTCGTGCACACGAGCGAGATGACCGCCGACCCGCTCTACCGCGACGTCTATCTGCCGCGTAAATTTAAGGTGGCGGTCGCCGTTCCCGGCGATAATTCCGTCGATGTCCTTACCAACGACGTCACGGTTATTCCGCTGCTAAGCGACGTCGACGTCTTAACAGGTTACGACCTTTACGTCGGCGGCGGGCTCGGCATGACGCATCGCAAACCCGAAACCTATCCCCGCTTGGCGGACGCGTTCGGGTTCGTCGAGCCGGCCGATTTATTAGCGGTCGTGCGCGCGATCGTCGAAGTGCAGCGCGATTACGGCGATCGCACCAACCGAAAGCACGCGCGGCTGAAATACACGATCGCGGACCGCGGCCTCACCTGGTTCCGTTCGGAAGTCGAACGCTATTCCGGCCGCACGCTTGGGGCGTTCGTGCCGCTCGTCGCTTGGGAACACCGCGATTATCTCGGCTGGCACGAGCAAGGCGACGGCCGGCTCTTCATCGGAATTAACGTCGAGAACGGGCGGATCGCCGATTACCCTCGGTTGCAACTTAAGACGGCCCTGCGCGAGGTCGTCGGGCGGTTCAATCTCGATCTCGTGCTGACGCCGCAGCACAACGTCTTGCTGACCGGCGTGCCGCGGGAAGCACGCCCTTCGATCGACGCGATCCTTTCCGAACGCGGCGTTCGGCCGATCGAACGCGTCAGTCTCCTCGAGCGTCACGCGATGGCTTGTCCCGCGTTACCGACCTGCGGTCTCGCGCTCGCGGAATCGGAGCGGACGCTGCCGGCGATCGTCGACACGCTCGAAGCGCACTTGCGCGAACTCGGGTTGGAACGCGAGCCGATTTCAATTCGCATGACGGGCTGTCCGAACGGCTGCGTGCGGCCGTACGTGTCCGAAATCGGCATCGTCGGCGTGAGCGGTGACCGCTACAACGTCCACTTGGGCGGCAGCACGGAATCGGTCCGCCTCAATCGCGTGTACAAAGAAATGGTGCCGGGAGCGGAACTCGCGCCGTTGCTCGCCGGCCTCTTCGACCGGTTCGCGCGCGAGCGGCTACCGGCGGAGCCGTTCGGCGACTACTGCAATCGCCTTGCGTTCCAAACGGAGCCGGCCGCCATCGCCTGAAGCGCTCGATGCCGTTGCAGCGAGGACGGCCGATAAGACTGGATTCTGCAAGGCACAACACGGGTCGCAGTCAAATGGCCGAAGCGTTTTTGCGTCGTGAGGGGGCATCCAGAGATGCGTGGCGATGCGGCCCTTCTCGACGTCGATCCGATCGAGCCGGCCGTCAACTTGCTCGTGCCGGCCTACGTGTTTGCCGCTCGCCGGCCTCTTAAACCGTTTCGCGCGCGAGCGTTACCGGCGGAGCTGTTGGGCGACTACTGCAATCGCCTTGCGTTCCGGACGCAGCCGCCCGCCATCGCCTGAAGCGCTCGATGCCGTTCCGGGCGTTGCGGCGAGGATGACGGGATCGGCCGTGAGGGCCGCCCGGGGGCCGTCCGCAGGCGCTTCGGCGACCGAGAGCCGGCCGGTTTCGAGTTCGAAATAGCCGACGTACACGCCGACGAGTTCACCCTGGTCGTTGAATACGCCCGCGCCCGAATCACCCTCGTGGCAGAGCCGGCACTCGAGCCCGAAACGGCCGTGCGGCGCCCCGTCGGGGAGCGGTACGCCGCCGGCGCCGACCGCGCCGCTCTCGTAGGCCGGCCCGTCGTTACCGCTGCCCCAAACGTGGATCGCTTCCGCCGGGCGCGGCGACGTCGGCTTCGATCAGGGCCAG
>CAXUFI010000058.1:0-11424 GCA_964250245.1 uncultured bacterium | reverse complement strand
ATCCCGTGATCGCCATCGTCGTCTCGTCGACGCGGCGATAGACTTCGACCGCGGCCGCGCCGGACGCCAAGCCCGAGCAGTCCCAAGCCCCCAGCAGGAGCGCCATTTCGCTCGTGGCGTCGGCGTCGCCGGCCCGCACCGGCGCGGCGGCTAGCGCGAAGATCGCGACCGCGGCGGCGCAGCCGCGTAGAAGCTGTTGCATTCGAGATCCTGCTTTGGGCGCAATGGGCGGCGGCTGACGCGTCGCTCGTCCCAGCTCGCGACCCGTTTCGCCTCCTTTTCGCTCCGCCATGCATCGTGCCGGCCCGGCTAGAGGGCGACGGCGGCGTCCGGCAGCGTCATCGTCGCCTCGGCGACCGGGACGGTATGGCCGCCGACTTCGATCGCTTCGCCGCCGGCCTCGCCGCCCACCAGCACGTGCAGCAAACTCCGGCGCCCCATCTTCGTGCCCTGTTCGGATACGAAGCGCGTGCCGCCGGTCTTCGTGATGAAACCGCAATCCATCATAAACGCCGCGAGCGGCCCCGTCGCACTCCCCGTAGCCGGATCCTCGGCCACGCCGAGGTCCTCGGCGAACATGCGCGAGTACGCTCCGGACGGGACGGGCGCGAATACGAAGAGGCCGCACGGCTCGGCTTCGTCCGCGACGAGTTCGCGCAGAGCGAGCGTATCGACGCGGCCGCGGTCGACGGCGGCCGGGTCGCGCACCGCGACGTAGATGAAGCGGTTGCCCGCGCTCAGCAACCGGCAGGGAGCGCCGGCGATGAGATCGTCCGGGCGCAGTCCGAGCGCGCGCGCGCACGGCTCCGCAGCGAAGGAGCGGCCCTTCGTGATCGGCGGGGTCGACAGCCAGAGCATCGGCGGGTCCCCCTCGTCGACGCGCACGGGCACGAGGCCGACCCGTTGCTCCAATGCGAAGCGCCGGGTGGCCGCCGCGAGCGTACCTTCGTCGAGCAAGACGTAGGCCGTGCCGAGCGTCGGATGGCCGGCAAACGTCAACTCGTGTGCCGGCGTGAAGATGCGCACGCGAGCGCTCGCTCCGGGCCGCGACGACGCAAAGACGAACGTCGTTTCCGAGAGGTTGAGTTCGCGGGCGATGCGCTGCATCGCACCGTCGCTCAGCCCGTGCGGCTCGGGGAACACCGCGAGCGGATTGCCCTCGAGCGGCGTTTGCGTGAAGACGTCGACGACCCGGTAACGGAACCGCATTACCGCGGCGAACGCGTGCCGAGCGTCGCCGCCACGAACCGCAGGTCTGCGACGAACTCGCGTAACTGTTCTTCGCGCGTTTCGGCATCGGCGCGCAGGATCGACGACGGATGAACGGTCGCGATCACGCGGGCGGCGAGCGGCGTCGCGAGCACTTCGCGGCGATGTTTGGTTAAGCGAAACGCCGGTCCGTGCAACGCTTGCGCGGCCGTCGCACCGAGCGCGACGACGAGTTCGGGCCCGACGACGCGCAACTCCGCTTCGAGCCACGGCGTGCACGAGACGATTTCGATGCGTTTGGGCGAGACGTGGATGCGCCGTTTCCCGCGTTCGAGGTATTTGAAATGCTTTACCGCATTCGTAATGTAGACGTCGCGTTCGGGGATGCCGGCTTCCGCCAGGGAGCTTCGCAGCAGCTTACCGGCGGGCCCGACGAACGGCAGCCCCGCAAGATCTTCGGCATCGCCCGGCTGTTCGCCGACGAACATCAACGGCGCGGCTGCGGGACCGGCGCCGAATACGGTCTGCGTCGCGAAGCGGTACAGGTCGCAGCCGCGGCAACCCGCCGCCGCCGTCCGCAGCGACTCGAGCGAGTCCGTGTCGGGAACGAAGTTCGCTGCTGAAGGTTTGTCGGCGCTCGTCGACCATAGTGGCTCCATACGCCGAACGTACCCCGCGGGAGAGACGACCCATGTGCCGCACGATCGCGCGCTCGTTACGATAACACCAGCGCCGTGCGCGGCGGTGCTGCGGCGCTTAGCTGCGTTCGGGCTGGCGCTGGCGATCGCCGGCTGTACGCGCGTCGCGCCGCGCTCCGATGCGTTCCGCTTCGCCGAAGAGCAAGATCCGCCCGGTTTCAATCCGCTCGTTACGGACAACGCCGACCTGCAAGACATCGTGCCGCTGCTGCACGGCTTTTTACTCGGCGCCGACGCGCGAGGCCGCTTCACACCGGACCTCGTTACCGCCGTGCCGACGCTCGCCAACGGCGGCCTCTCGCCCGACGGCAAGATCATCCGCTATCGCCTGCGGCGCGGCGTCCGCTGGCACGACGGCGCGCCGTTCGACGCGCGCGACGTCGTCTTCTCGTTTCGCGCCGCGATGAATCTGCGCAACGACGTGCCGGATCGCTCGGGCTTCGACGATATCGCCTCGGTTCGCGCGCGCGACGCTTACGACGTCGAGGTCCGGCTGCGAGCGCCCTATTCGCCGGCCTTGGCGACCTTTTTCTCCGGCGGTGCGAACGACCCGTACGCGATTCTTCCGGCGCACCTCCTCGCCGGGCTGTCCGACCTCAATAAAGCGCCGTACAATGCCGCGCCGGTCGGCCTCGGACCGTATAAGCTCGCAACGTGGGAGCACGGTTCGCGGCTGGTCTTCGAAGCCGACCCCGCCTTCCGGCGCGGCCCGCCCAAAATCGCCAAGATCGTCGTAACGATCGTTCCCGACGCGAATACGATGGTGACGCTCTGGCGCACGGGTGCCCTCGACTTCTTGCCGGTGCGCGGCTTTGCCGGCGGCCGCGCCATGTTGCAGGGCGCCCGCAGCGTCGCCGGCGCACGCGAGTACTTGAGCAACCATTACCAGTTCAATTACGCGCTCTTCAACGTCGGGCATGGACCGTTGCGCGAACGGAACGTACGCGAGGCCATCGTGCGCGGCGTCGACCGCGACGACCTCGAACGCAAGGTGCGCGGCGAACTCTATCGCCCGGGCGACGGCGACCGGCTGCCGGGGCAATTCGCCTACGATCCCTCGATTCGTCAAGCGCCGTACGATCCGGCGACGGCGTCGCGGCTCCTCGACCGGGCCGGCTGGCGGCTCGGGCCGGACGGACTGCGGCGGCGCGCGGGCGTACCGCTGGAACTGGCGATCGTGATTCCCACCGGCTCGGACGGCACGCAGCGGCTCAGCCTCCAATTGCAATCGCAATTGGCCAGACTCGGCATCCGCGCCCCCATTAAGAGCTACCAGTACAATTTGCTCTTCGCCCCCGCCCAGCAGGGCGGCATTTTCGCCGGCGGCAAATTCGATCTCGCATTTTACGGCTGGCAACCCGGTGAGGACGCGGACCACTCGTACTTATTTCGCTGCGCCACGCGGCCGCCGAACGGCGAAAACTACGGTCGCATCTGCGATCCCGTCATCGATGCGGCGGCGGCTCGCGAGATCGCCGCAACGGATCCCGCCGTGCAAGCCCGGGCCGACCGCGCGATCTTACGCGAACTCGACGCGCAAAGCGATCTGCTCTTCCTGGGCTTCGATCGCGAAGCACTCTTCGTGCGCTCGACGCTGCGCGGCTTCGAACCGTCGGTCCTCGGCCATCATCTCTGGAATATCGACCGTCTCTCTTGGGCCGGCCGATAGCGGCGGCGGCACGATGTGGGAGCCGCAGGAAGGGCGAGGTCGCGGCACCGAAGCGCGGCGCCCATGGAACTCGAGCCGTATTTGCATTTCGCCGGTTCTTGCGAAGAGGCGTTGACGTTTTACAAGGAAGTCTTCGCGGGCGAGGTCGTCACGCTCATGCGTTTCGGCGACCGCGAGGGGACCGCTCCGCCCGCCTACGCGGATAAGGTCATGCACGCGATCTTTACGTCGCCCCACTTTACATTCATGGCCGCGGATCTGCCGCCCGGGGCGCCGGCCGGCGGCGGAGCGCACGTCTCGCTCGCGCTCAGCACCCGCGACGTGACCGAGGGCGAACGTCTCTTCGCCATGCTCGCCGCCGGCGGCGAGGTGCGGATGCCGATGGAGGATACGTTTTGGGGCGCGCGCTTCGGCTCGTTAACGGACAAGTTCGGCATCCGGTGGATGATTAATGCGGAGAGTCGGACCTACGCGTCGCCAGCGCGAACCGGTAGCGCGTAACTGCGCCTCAAACGTGCAGGTAGCGGTCGCGAACGTCGTGGTTCTGCCGGATCTGCTCGGGCGTGCCTTCGAAAGCGATCGTTCCCTGATCCACGATGTAGCAGCGGTCCGCGAGGCTGAGCGCGGAGAAGAGATTTTGCTCGACGAGCAAGATCGTCATACCCGCCGCTTTGATCTCGCGCACGATCGCTTCGACCTCGCGCACGACGAGCGGCGCGAGCCCTTCGGTCGGCTCGTCGAGCAGTAGCACGCGCGTATCCTGCACGAGCGCGCGCGCGATGGCGAGCATCTGTTTCTCACCGCCGGAGATCTCGTCGCCCTTGTGTTGCAGCCGCTCGCGCAAGCGCGGAAATTTCTCATAGACGCGTTCGAGCGACCAGCCCGGTCTACGCGCCGTAACGAGCGCGAGCCGCAAATTTTCCGCCACCGTAAGATTGGTGAAGATGCGGCGCTCTTCGGGCACGAGCGAGACGCCGCGCCGGGCGATCGTCATCATGCCGCCGCTAAGCTCGCTTCCGTCGAGTTTCACGCTTCCGGTTCGCGGCGGCACCCAGCCGACGATCGATTTGAGCGTGGTCGTTTTGCCGGCTCCGTTGCGGCCGAGCAGCGCGACCGTCTCACCCGCGCCGACGAAGAACGAGACGTCGCGCAAGATGTGGCTGTCGCCGTAATACGTGTTTATGCGTTCGACGGTCAGGCGCGGTACGGCCGGAGCGGCGATCATCCCGCAATCTCCGCTTCGCTATGACCGCCGAGGTAGGCTTCCTGCACGCGCGCATCGGCGCGAATCTGCAGCGGCGTACCGTCGGCGAGGACGCGGCCCGCGTGCAACACGGTAATCGAATCGGAGATACCCATGACCATCGCCATGTCGTGTTCGATGATCAACACCGTTATCGCCGGGGCCAGACGTTTGATTAGCGTCTCCGTCCGCCGTGACTCGTCGATCGCCATGCCCGCGACGGGTTCGTCGAGCAGCAGAATATCGGGCTGCGTCGCGAGCGCGATCGCGATGTCCAGACGCTTCTTATCCCCATGCGACAGATCGCCCGAGCGGCGCCCGGCAACGTCGCTCAACTCGACGCGTTCGAGCGCCGCGCTCGCGAGCAGGGCAACGTCGTGCAGGCGGGCCGAGCGGCGAGACACCTGGAAGGCGAAGGGCCCCTGCACGCGCGCGAGCGCCGCGAGCCGGACGTTACTCTCGACGCTCCGGTCGGGATACACGTTCGCGGTTTGAAACGCTTTGACGATCCCGAGGCGCACGCGCTGCGGCCCGGCGAACTTCGTGATGTCGCGATCCTTATAGCGGATCGATCCCGCACTCGGAAGCGTCAGGCCCGAAAGCAGGTTGAAGAACGTCGTCTTGCCGGCGCCGTTGGGACCGATGACCGCGCGCACTTCGCCCGGAGCGACGCGAAAGTCGATCCCGGTGTTGGCGGCGAACCGGCCGAACTTCTTGCCCAGCCCCACGGTCTCGAGAATCGCCGCGGCCATCTATCGCGGTCGCAGCAGAGCGGCGAACGAGAAGCGGCGCTTACGCAGCGAGCCGATGATGCCGCTGGGTAGGAAGACGATGACGAGCACGAAGATGACGCCTTCGATGAGGCGCCAAGCATCGGTCTTGGCGCTCACGACGTTTTGCAGCCACATGATGAGGCCCGTTCCCACGACGGGCCCGAAGAGCGTCTGCACGCCGCCCACCACGCTGTAGATCACGAAGTTGCCGCTCGTGTCGACCGTCAGAGCTTCGATCGCCGCGGAGCCGTCGTAGAGCGATCGCAGCGCACCCGACAGCCCGCAGAGCGCACCCGATATGACGAAGGCGGCGACTTTGTAACGGCGCACGTCGAAACCGATGAAACTCGAACGCTCTTCGTTCTCCCGGATCGCCGCCAACACTTCCCCGAATTGCGACCGCTGCAGCGTGCGGACGAAAGCGAGCACGAGAAACATGACGATCGCGCTGAACACGTACCACGTTTTAATCGCGGAGAGGTTACCGAACGGCCCGAGATCGAGCGCCGGCAAGGGCGCGGCGAGGTCGACGTGCGCGAAGCCGAAGTTGAGCGCCGGCGTGGGGATGCCTTGCAAGCCGTCGTCGCCGTTCGTCAGGTCGCGCCATTGGAAGACGATGAAATAAACCATCTGCGCGAACGCGACGGTCAACAGTGCGAAATAAATGCCGTAGAGGCGCACGACGAGCGAGCCGATGGCGAAGGCGGCGACGGTAGCGATCCCGACGCCGATGACGAGCGCCAGCGCGAAACTGTGCACCGGCGCGAAGCGCAGGAGCGTTAAGCCGGCGCCGTAGGCGCCGAGACCGTAGAACGCCGCGTGACCGTACGAAAGCTGGCCCGCGAAACCGAGCAGGACGTTGAGACCGACGGCGGCGATGCCGACGATGAGGATCTCCGTCGCTAAGCCACCGTATCCGTTAAAGACCGGGAGGCCGAAGACGAGCGGAAATAAGGCGAGACCGAGCGCCGTCCAGAAGTAGAACGCGAGGTCGCTCGAGCGGCGCGGTTGGGCCGCCGGCGCCGTGGCGACCATCGTCGTCGACTCGCTCATCCGCGGATGATCTCGCTCTCACCCAATAAGCCTTGGGGACGCACGAGGAGCACCGCGGCCATCGCGACGTAGATGATCACTTCGGCCGCCCCGGGATAGATGAGGGTCGTGAACGCGCTCAGTTCGCCGACGATGATGCCGCCCGCGACCGCCCCCCAGAAGCTGCCGAGCCCGCCGATGACGACGACGACGAACGACGGGATGAGAAAGTTGAACCCGGTCTGCGGATCGATGCTGTAGATCGGCGAAGCCGCGACTCCGACGAGACCGGCGAGCGCGGCGCCCAGAGCGAAGATCAGCGTCGAGGCGCGCTCGACGTTGCCGCCGAGCAGTTGCACCATCGTCCGGTCCCGCACCCCGGCCCGGACGATCAACCCGTAATTCGTGCGGCTAATAAATAACCAAACCAGGCCGACGACCGCGACGATCGCGAGCGCTAAAAAGATCCGGTACGCGGGGTATTGCAGCCCCGCAAGCGCGAGCGACCCGCCGAGCCACGGCGGCAACGGATACTGCTGCGTCGTGCCGCCGAAGATCAGCCGCAGGGTCTCTTCGACGATAATCGCGATCCCGAACGTCAGCAGAATCTGCGACGTCGGCTCTTTGGCATAGAAGAAGCGCAAGACGAGCCGATCGAGGAGGAACGCGAAGACGGCGACGGCGAGCGGCCCCGCGACCAGGGCCGCGCCGAACCCCAACTTCTGCGACACGACGAGCCCGACGTAGGCGCCGATCGCGTAAAACGCGCCGTGCGCGAAGTTAACGAGTCGTAGCATGCCGAAAATGATCGTCAAGCCGATCGCGATCGCGACGTAGACGAGGCCGAGGATCAGGCCGTTGAGCGCGGCCTGCAGCACACTCGCGATCAACTGCCGGGCGCCGCTCTTACGCCGGTTCGATCTTACATTTGGAATCGGCCTGCGAGACGGCGACCGTCTCGCCGTTGTGCTCTTCGAGCACGTTCGCGTAGGCGAAGACGTCGCCGCCGCGCTTGGCAACCGGGACGCCTTCCAAAACGAGCACGTTGTTGATCCCCTGATGGTCCCACGCGCGCCAGTATTCCGGGCCTTTGGTGGCCGTGAAGTGCCAGCCTTCGAGCTTCGCGATGACGGCGTCCGGATTAATGCTGCCGGCGCGTTCGACGGCGCTCTTGTACTGATACATGTCGACGTAGGCGCACTCGGCGCCGTTGGAGGGCGGCGTTCCGTAACGCGCGCTGAACGCTTTCACGAACTTCTTCGCCGCACTATTCTTCGCCGCGTAATATTTGTAATAGAACGGCGCCGTACAGGCGACGTTGTCGAAATTGTCGCCCGTCCCCCTCGCCATGTACTCGTCGGCTAACGGCACGAGGATCTTCGTCGATTTCGTCAGCCCGAATTGCGCGGCTTGGTTGAGGCAATTGACCATGTCTTTGCCGAACTCGGTAATGCAGAGCACGTCGGGTTTCGCCGACTGCGCCTGACCGAGCGCCTGCGAGAAGTCCGTCGTGCCGAGTTTGAGCAGCACGTTATTCATCGTCTTCGCGCCCTTCGGTTCGATGACCGAGATGATGTTGTCGGTAACGCTGTGTCCCCACGTGTAATCGGCCGTGATGTAGAACCAATTGCCGGTGCCGTACTTTTTCGTCAACGTGGTGGCCAGCGCGCGGGCCGACATGTGGGCGTTGTTGTACCGGCGGAACGTGTGCTTGTGGCAACCGCTATCGGTCGTTTCGTCGCCGTGGGTCAACGTCGCCATAAAAATCGTCTTCATCTGCTGGCAGAGCGCCGAAACCGCGACCGCGGTGCCGGTCGACGAGCCGCCGGTGATCATCACCGCCCCGTCACGCTCGATCATCCGGCGCGCGTTATCGACCGCGACGTCGGCTTTGGTCTGATCGTCGCCGACGGTCGACCGGACCGTCAGGCCCATGATCCCGCCGGCCTTATTGATTTCGTCGATCGCCATATTATAGGCTCGCAACTGATCCTGGCCTTGATCGGAGTACGGCCCGGATTGCGGAAGATCGAGGCCGACCACGATCTCTTTGGTCGCGGCCATGACGTACGGGCCGCCGCCGAGCGCAAGCGCGCTCGCCGCAACGGCACCGGCGGCAAAACGGCCGCGCGAAATCTTGCTAACCACGTTTGCCTCAAATCGAGCAGAAAGCGCCTATCACGTACGCGTTCGCGCGTGTAGGAACATATCCCGTCATATTGTCGCAGTCTTCACGGAGGAATTATCCACGCTGAGCGTCCGGCTTCGCTCTAGAGCCGAAGCGGCGGCGTCTCCGTGCAGATTCTCGAGAAGCGCGAGCAGGAAGTGGCGGAAGAGCCACGCTCCCTCACCTCGCACCTGCAGGGGCCGCAAGCGCGGTGCCGCGATGCCGTGGTGCGGAAAGGCTCGGCGACGTTACGGCTTAGCGTGGCACCAATAAGCGCTGTCGACAAGCGAGCCCCGATAAACGCGCCGCATCGTCAGGTCGACGATCGAAGCGCTCCCGGTCACGATCGGAGGCACGCTCATGACGTCGACGGTATAACTTCGTGTTCCATGCCGAGCAAGAATTCGCAGGCGTGCAGATCCAGAAAGGACTCTTCATCGGGGCGTATCGTTCGCAGATAGTTCTCCGAAGCAAATACGCCGGCTAGGCCGGCAAGATCGTCGAACCAGATCTCGGTGGCGCCGTCGATCTGCGAGTCCGGCAGGCCGGGCAGCGTTTCTCCCGTCGCATGAACCTGTACGTAACGCCGCACGTACTGCTTGACCTCCGGCAGCGCACTGAATAGCGCCGCATGGACGTTGCGATGATGAGCGACGAACTGGTCGTGCGTCGTGCCGGACTTTCGCCGTAGAATGATCGTAAATTTCAGCAATCGTTCTCCTCGTAGCGTCGCTGAAACTTTGGACGATCGCCCCCGCGTATCGTCGGTCTCCGCTTGAAACTACTTGCCGTCGCCGCTGCCGAAAGCCTCGTTGTCGTAACGAGCCGGAACGCTATTCCACGATTTCAGCTCGTGAAATCGATGGTCGACACCGCGTCCGGCAGCACACATACCTCCACGGCGTTTGACATCCGTCAACGACTATACCGAACCGGACCCGAGTACTGGTCGCGGTCGGTCGGACAGGCCCGCACGTTATTACCACAATCACGGTTTATGCATTTGTCTCTCTACGAATCCGGCTTACATTCAAGAAACAGCATTTTTTGAATGCCTCGAACGTATCGCCGAGCAACCCGCGGCAGCGGTGGCCGTCGCTGCGCAGTTAAAAGCTCGCCTTCGCTATTTGGCCGGCCCCGCAAACAGAACGAGATTACCGTCGAGATCGCTATCACGAACGTCGTCGCGCCCCAGGCTTCGTTCTTCAGCGTTTGAGAGAAGCGTTCGCCGGTTCAGTCGCGCCTCGTCCCGCCGCACCTGTGCGTAGAACGGGGGTTCGCCGTAGACGAAGGCGGTGGCGAAGCCGAGCTTGATAAAGAATTCGCACGAGGCAAAAACATCGGCGACATAAAGCTGAGCTTCGGTCGAGGTTCGGACGGGCCGCGCCGCGTGCCTCGATCGCTTCGTAACAATCTCCCCATCACGAGCACCTACACCGCGTGCAGCGCCGACGCGAGCGAGACGGCCAGCGCTTTGGCTGCCGCGGACGCGGGAGTTTTCGCGCGAATGAGACCGATGGTAAGGCGCAGTTGGCCGTCGTCGATACGCACGATCCGGGTCTTCGACGGCGGCGTCTCGAGTTCGCCGACCGGCAGCACGGCGGCGCCCATGCCGAGCTGCACCGCCCGTTTAAGCGTCGCGACGTTCGCGCTCTCGAGCGCGATATCGAGCTCGACCCCCGCGCGCTCCGCCGCGGCGCGCAGGCTCGCGTTATAGGAGCACGTCGCCGACGTCAGCAAGACGCGTTCGGCCGCGACGTCCTTCATGCGCACGGAACTCCGGCGGGCGAGGGGCGACGCCTCGTGCACGAGTAGCGCGAGACGCTCGACGTAGAGCGGCTCGAAGATCAATCCCAAGCCGGCAGCGGGCATCGCCGCGACCGCGAGATTGAGCTCGCCCGCGGCGACGCGACGTGCGAGCACCGTCGTTCCGCCCGTCTCGAACCGCACGCGAACGCGCGGCCGCGCCTTCAAGAACGAGGCCAGGGCGTTCGGCACGCGGGCGTCGGCCGCCGACTCGATCGCACCCAGACCGACCTCGCCGCTTACGCCGTCGCGTAAGTCCGCGAGCGCGCCGCGGATGTCGTCGACGTCGCGCACGACCAGGCGCGCCCGGTCGTAGACGGCTCGGCCCGCGTCGGTCAGCGCGACGCGTTTGCCGGCCCGGAGCAGCAGCGGCGTCCCGACCGACGCTTCGAGGCCTTGTATCTGCGCGGTCACGGTCGATTGCGCGTAGCCGAGCGAACGCGAGGCAGCGGAGAGGCTTCCGCTCTCGACGACGGAGCAAAAGGTAGAGAGCTGCCGCAATTCCATGCTGCCGCAAGTATCGAAGAAAGCGATGGATCCCTTTCAAAGCATCAGTTGCATCGATGGTGACGATTCGGAATAATGCGGGCATGTGGACTCGCGTCGGGGCGGCGGCACTGTGCTTTGCCGCCATCATGGGATTCTCGCGACTCGCCTACGGCGTGCTCGTGCCGGCGATGCGCGCGTCGCTCGGCGGCAGCTTCAGCCTCTACGGCGCGATCGGCGCCGCCAACATGGCCGGCTATCTGTGCGGCACGCTGCTGACCACGCGTCTGGCGCGGCGCCCCGACCGGTCGCGCGTCAACGCGACGGCGCTCGTCTCGATG
>CAXUFI010000057.1:0-11493 GCA_964250245.1 uncultured bacterium | reverse complement strand
ATCCTGCAGCGCGGCGGGGTTACCGCCGCGGAGCGAGCGGCCGCGACCGATGCGGCGCTCGTGCTCGGAGCGCGAATCGAAGACGATATTCCGGCCGCGGGCGGACCCGGCGACGGACGCAGGCTCGTGCTCGTGCGCAAGGTGCAGGCGACGGGGCCGCGTTTTCCGCGTCGCGGCGGTGTCCCCGCGAAGCGCCCGCTCTGCTGGGAGGGCTCGGGTGGATGAATCGCCGGCGCTCGTGGACGAACGCTTGGCCGCCGTACTTCCCGCCGGTTCGTTATTTGCCGTGGGCGGCCGGGTGCGCGACGAAGTGCGCTCGGAGTTGGACGGGGTCGCCCGTATCGCCAAGGATCTCGATTACGTCGTGGTCGGGATCGACTTCGATGAACTCGTCGCTCGCATACGGACCGCCGGGTCGGCGAACGTCGTCGGCGCGTCGTTCGCGGTCGTCAAGGCGACGATCGACGGCGTCACGGCCGACGTCGCACTACCCCGCCGGGAGCGCTCGACGGGCGTCGGCCATCGCGAATTCGCCGTCGAAGCGGGGCCGGCGGTAACGCTCGCCGACGACTTAGGCCGGCGCGACTTCCGAATGAACATGCTCGCGCGCGCGCTACCGGACGGCGCGCTGGTCGATCCGTACGGCGGTCGCGACGACGTGGCCGCGCGGCGGATCGACCTTCTGCGCGACGAGGCGTTCGCGGAAGATCCGCTACGCATGCTGCGGGCGTGCCAATTCGCGGCCCGCTTCGAATATACCGTCAGCGCGCGCACGCGCGCGGCCATGTGCGCCGCGGCGCCGCTCGTAACCAGCGTTTCGCTGCAGCGCATCCGCGACGAGCTCACGAAACTCGTCGCGCTCGCGCTGCGACCGTCGCTCGGCTTCGAACTCATGCGCGAGACGGGACTGCTGGCCTTCGTTCTGCCGGAGGTCGCCGAGGGCGTCGGCGTCGAGCAGAACGTCTATCACGCCTACGACGTGTACGAGCACAACCTGCGCAGCCTCGATGCGACGGCGCCGGGCGACCTCGTGCTGCGGCTCGCGACCCTGCTGCACGACGTCGGCAAACCGCGCACGAAAGACGGGCCGCACTTCTACGGTCATGAAACGGTCGGCGCGGAGATGACGCGCGATGCGCTCGAACGGCTGCAATTCCCTCAAGACGATATCGGCCGGGTCGCGAATCTCATTCGCAATCATATGTACGCGACCAATCCCGAGCAGAAGGATGCGGCCGTGCGGCGCTTCGCCCGGCGAGTCGGCATCGAGGAGTTGCCGCGGCAATTCGCTTTGCGGCAAGCCGACATCGCCGGCTCGGGCTTACCGAAACGCGACGATGAGAACGAACGGTTCGCACGGCGCGTGTTCGAAGTGCTCGCGCGGCAGCCGCCGCTCTCGGAACACGAGCTCGTCCTGGGCGGACGCGAGGTGATCGCCGCGCTGGTCCGGGCCGGGAAGCTCGCGCCCGGCTCCCGCGGCGGTCCACTCGTCGGCGTCGTGCTGCGGCAACTGCTCGAAGCGGTCATTGAGGAACCCGAACTCAATACCGCAACCGCACTCGGGCAACGCTTGGAGACGCTCGTCGCGGACTTGCCGGGATGAGGTGCCCTCGGTCGCACGCCGATTCGGCGCCGGAAAACCTGGCTCGGCATGCTCGAGCAGGTCATGAACTTTCGGCGAGCGAGTGGAGCGTTCGTTATCGATTAGCCGGCGAAGCTGCGTCCAGAGGCGGCTCGGCAAGGCGCGCGTTTTCTGCCGACCGTCCGCGCGGGACCGGGACGCGCGCTGCAGTCGGGAGAATCTGTCCGTACGACGTGCAGGACGAAAGGCGGCGTGAAGATAGGCCTTCAGTTCCGGCCCTTGATTGCGCCGACCGACGAGGAACTCGCGCTTCTTAACGCGCGAAACCCGAATCTGCGGTTCGAACGAACCCTGTCCGGTGACGTCGTCGTGAGCCCGCCGACCGGGCTTGCAACGGGCCCGCAAAATTCCGACCTGACGGCGCAGCTCGTTACCTGGAATCGCGGGCACGGGCACGGCCGGGTGCTCGACTCCTCGACAGGCATCTCAATCGGAATGAACGCCGCGCCCGACGCCGGCTGGATTAGCGGCGACCGGTACGACACGATCCCGATGGAGCGACGCAACGAGTTTCTTAAAATCCCGCCGGAACTCGTTTTCGAGTTGCGCTCTTCGAGCGACAGTCTGAGCGCCATCAAGCACAAGGCGGAGGAATGGGTAATCGCCGGCGTCACGCTCGCCGTCGTTTTAGACCCGCGCTCGCGGACCGCGATCGTTTACGGCGCGAGCGGCTCCCCGGAGAGCGCAATGCAGCGACTTGCCATTACTAAAGAAGTTTTGCCTGGGGCGACTGCCGACTTGATCGTGGACCTAAATAGCATTTTCGACGCATCACTTTAGCGCCGGAACGAAGTTTCCGTAATCGCTTGCACGGCCGGCCGGTGACTGAAAGGACCTCCGAGGTGGATGTAGTCGTCCTCGGGTTCCATAAGGAGGCCAGGCACCGGCGAACGCGGTGACGAGGCTACCGCCTCGCTCGGCGAAGACACGTCCGCGAAGGAGGCATCCTTGCCCGGCGGCGAGCGGCGACGGCATTCGTCGCAAGCTTCGTCGAGTCGCAAAGCCGAACCGCAACCCCACGCGGCCCGTTTACGGCCGCCTCGTCGCGAAGCCCGCGAGGCATGGTTTTGTTCGTTCGATCGAGAGGCGGCGTAAAGAAACCCGAGCTTTGATCGCTGGTGAAACACCAGCGACAACCTCGTGAAGTTACCGGTTGCCGGAATTTCGCGACCCGCTCGCTTACGTCGGTGGAATAACAAGGCATTCGTCGCTGGGACCCGGCGTAGAGCGCGTTCCGAGTTGAAGGGCAAGGACGTCGTCGCCGTTGGGGCGCCGGCAAGCTAAGTACGCGCGGCCTCGGTACGCGCGTTCGTCTGGATAGCAGCGGCAGCCAACTAAATCATTCGACACGACCGTGATGAAGGGGAGCACCGGCGAACTTGTTTCACGGGAAACACTGCTTTCTTCGCTGGAGTTGAAGGCGAACGACAGTAAAACCGAAGGCAAGGTGTTTCACGCGAAACAATCGGAATTACTGAGAACTTCATTCTTGGGCAAGCCTTTGCTTGACATTTACAAGGGCGTCCTCACCATGTGGTGCGCCAGGTAGCTTGGTGCCGGCCGTTGATATCGAGTATTTAGCTGAGCAGAACGATCGCAATCGTAAATCAAAAAGGCGGCGTCGGAAAAACGACGACGGCCGTCAATTTGGGCGCTTCCTTGGCAATGCGGGGTCTGCGCGTTCTGCTTGTCGACAGTGACCCCCAGGGTAACGCAACCAGTGGTCTCGGTATTGAAAAGCAGGCGTTGACGCAAGACATCTATAGCGTACTTCTTGCCGACGTCCCCCTGAGCGACGCAACCGTGGCCACCGCCGTGCCCGGCTTGACGCTCGTGCCGGCCACGCTTGGGCTAGCCGGAGCGGAGATCGAATTGGTTTCGGCGCTCTCGCGCGAGACGAGGCTTCGCAACGCTCTCGCGGCCGTTTCGCACGAATACGAGTACATCCTGATCGATTGTCCGCCGTCGCTCGGATTGCTCACGCTTAACGCTCTCACCGCGGCCGGCGAAGTTTTGATTCCGGTGCAAGCCGAATATTACGCCCTCGAAGGGCTCTCCCAGCTGACGAAAATCGTCGAGCGGGTACGAGTCGCGCTCAACCCCGAGTTGCGCATCTGCGGCGTACTTGTAACGATGTTCGACGGCCGAACGCGGCTCGCGATCGAGGTTCTCGAGGAGGTCAATAAGTACTTTCCGGGTCGCGTGTACCGGACGCAGATTCCCCGGAACGTTCGCCTCTCCGAGGCGCCGTCGTACGGTAAGCCGGTCGCGCTCCTCGATTTGAAGAGCCGGGGAGCACAAGCGTATCTCGCCCTGGCGAACGAACTGGTACGAGCATGAGTTTGCCGAAGCGGCGCCTGGGCCGAGGGCTCGATACGCTCCTCGGCGACTCGCGGCCGGTCTCCGCGCTCGTCGACGTCCCGCTCGACGCGATTCGGCCGAATCCGCGACAACCGCGGCAGACGTTCGACCCAGGAGCCCTCGCCGAGCTCGAGCATTCGATCCGGGAACTCGGCGTGCTGGTCCCGGTGATCGTGCGGAGTCTGCCGCTTGTGGACGGCCGCTCGACCTTCGAGCTGATTGCCGGCGAACGCCGCTGGCGAGCGGCCGCGGCCGCCGGGCTGTCGACGATACCCGCCCTCGTGCGGGAAGCCGACGATCGCTCGAGCTTGGAACTCGCGATCGTCGAGAATTTGCAACGGCGAGACCTCGATCCGCTCGAAGAAGCGATGGGCTTCGAGCACCTCATGAACGAGCATCGCTTCACGCAAGAGGCGCTCGCCGAGCGGCTCGGCAAGAGCCGTCCGGCGGTTGCAAACGCCTTGCGACTCCTCGGGCTTTCCGACGCGATAAAAAGTAGGCTGCGGAGCGGCGGCATCACGGTCGGACATGCCCGCGCGCTGCTCTCCGTCGAAGCGGAGCGGCGCGAAGCGCTCGCCGCCCGGATCGAGCGCGACGGCTTATCCGTGCGTGAGGTCGAGCAGATCGGCTCGGCCGCATCGTCTAAAGCGCCGCGCCCACGAACCGCTAAAGCGAAATCTCCCGAAATCGAGGCGGTCGAGAGCCGTCTGCGTTACGCGCTCGGCGCCTTTGTGGCCGTGACGCCCGGCGACACCGGCGGCCGGATCGAGATCCGTTTTTCAAGTACCGAGGATCTCACGCGAATTATCGACGTCATAGCGCCGGAAGGGCAGCAAGCGTAGTGCTACTTGCCACTAAACACTTATCGTTTAGATCGAACGTCGTTCGGTGAAGGCTGACGTGGTGCGAAGCGTAGGAATCGGCTGCCTATAATCGACTGCGTTTAAAGATTTTGAGTAACGTGTTCGTTCGCGGCATCTCGTGAGGCCGCCACTTTACGGTATCTATGGGATCGTCGACGACGCGGCTCCCGTCGAGCCGCTGACGTTCCTCGACCAGCTATTGCAGGCCGGAATCCGCATCGTTCAGTACCGCGCGAAACGCGGCGTCGATCGGTCCTTGCTGCGGGCGATGATCGAGCGGGTGCGCTCGCGGAACGCCGCACTTATCGTTAACGATGACGTGGAAGCCGCTCTGGAAGCCGACGGTTTGCATGCCGGCCAGGACGATCTCGCGGGGCACGATCTGCCGGCGCTGCGTGTCCGCCTCGGCTCGCGTCTCTTTGGGATTTCGGCAGGCGTCGCCGCTGAGGCTCGCGTCGCGGAGGCCGTCGGCGCCGATTACGTCGGTGTCGGACCGTTCGCCTCGACTCGTTCCAAGGACGACGCGGGTGCGGCCATCGGCGCCGCAGGGGTCGCGAGCGTCGTGAGTGCGACGCACGTACCGGTCGTCGCCATCGGAGGCATCGATTACGCGGCGCTCGACGCCGTGGCCGCGAGCGGCGCGGCGATGGCTGCCGTCATCTCGGCGATCGCGCACGCGCCCGAACCGGAGGCGGCCGCGCGCGCGTTCGTCGAGCGCTGGCGAGCGCTCGTACCCTGAACGCACCCGTCATCTGTTCGATCGGTACGACCGATCCGTGGAACGCGGCGGGTCTCGGCCTCGACATCCGCGCGCTCGCGGAGTGTGGCGCGTATGCGGTTACCGTCACGGTCGGGGTTACCGCCCAGGATCGCAACGGCGTTCACGCTGCCTTCGCGCTACCGCCGGATCTCGTGCGCGCGCAGCTAACGTCGCTCGTAGACGCGGATATCGCAGCCTATCGCATCGGAGCGCTTTTGGATTCCGCGACCGTCGAGGTGGTTGCGGGTTTTCTCAAGACGGTGCGCGTGCCGGTCGTCCACGATCCGGCGCTGAGGGCGAGCGGCGGCGGACGGTTCGGTACGGACGAAACCATCGGCGCGCTGCGCGACCTGCTGCTGCCGGTCGTTACGGTCGTTACACCCAATCTCGGCGAAGCCGAGCAGTTGACGAACCTGCGTGCGCATGACTTTGTAACGATGCAAAGTGCGGCACGCGAACTCGTTCGTTTAGGCGCGGGCGCTGCTTTGGTTAAAGGAGGCCATCTTCCGGAGCGCGTCTACGACGTCCTCATCGATGCCGGAGGCGTGCAGCTCTTCGATACGGATCGCTTGCCCGGAACCTTACGCGGCACGGGTTGTCTGCTCGCCGCGGCGCTTGCCGTGGCCCTCGCGCGTGGCCTGCCGTTGCGCGAGGCGGTCGCGAACGCGCGCGCATTCGTCAGTAAGAAATTCTCGAACGCGCGCGAGCGGGGTCACATGCACTGCGCATATTAAACGTCACAAGCCTAGAAGCAACGCTCCAACACCATTCCCCTACGAGTGCCTCTCTGGCCGAGCCGGGTGTCGGTACGCCGAGCAGAATCGTGAGCTACATCAGGTGAATTCGTCTTCCGCCGGCACAAACGGCGACCAACGCGAGTTTGGACGATACGAGGAAGATATGCGGAGACCGATGAGCGAGCGAGGCGATGATGAACGGCCCTGAAATTAAAGCACGTGCGCTTCAAGATGCCGACATTTGCGCGGTGCTCGGACGAAAGTGGAACTGGTTGGGATGGTCTCGAGTCGGCGTATCGACCGTTAGCAGCGCGATACCAGGCCGATGTTGCAATCAGGAGTATCATAAGGATTGGTTTCGAGCGTTGCGACTCTAGCTCGATCCGCAGACCGTTTCGGCCGAATAGCATGATCGGGAACGCTGGTTATGACGAAGCAGCCTGCAGCGTGAACACACGTCTCTGCCGGCAGTGGGCGAGGTAGCGCGCCTCACGATGTTCTGCCCTTGCAGAAAAGCCGCGACGAGACGGGGCAGGTCGCTGCGACCATAACGGTCAACGCGCCGGGCGTGTCGCAGCTTGCCGAGCCGCAGCCCGTGCGGCGCCGCATCATGTCGGGGATGCGGCCCACCGGCCGTCTCCATCTCGGACATTACGTCGGCGTGCTCGCGCAGTGGGTCGCGCTCGCGCAGCAGAACGATACGTTCTTCGAAGTCGCCGACCTGCACGCGTTGACGACGGCGTACGACCGGACGGCCGATCTCGCCGGGAACGTGACGGAGACCGTCCGCGATTGGCTCGCGGCCGGCGTCGATCCCGAGGTCTCGACGCTCTACGTGCAATCGCACGTACCGCAGATCGCCGAGCTGCATCTCTTACTATCGATGATCGTTCCCGTCAGCTGGCTGCAACGCGTGCCAACGTTTAAGGATCAGATCGCCGCGCTCGGTAACGACGTCGCGACGTACGGGTTTCTCGGTTATCCGCTCATGCAATTCGTCGATATCGCCGTCATGCGCGGCGATACGGTGCCCGTCGGGAAAGATCAACTCTCGCATCTCGAATTCGGCCGCGAGGTCGCGCGGCGCTTCAACTACCTCTATCGGCCGGTGCTCGTCGAGCCGCAAGCGACGCTCTCGGAATTCCCGGAAGTACCGGGGACCGACGGCCGCAAGATGTCCAAATCGTATGGTAACGCGCTCGAACTCGCCGACGACGCCGCCGTCACGACGAAGAAAATACGCGCGATGATCACCGACCCGCTGAAAGTTAGGCGGCACGACCCCGGCCGGCCCGAGGTCTGTCCCGTCTTTGCGCTGCACGGAATCGTGAACGCGGCGCGCGTCCCGGCGATCGCGGAGGGCTGCCGCAGCGGTGCGCTCGGCTGCGTCGACTGTAAGGGCGAACTCGCCGAACATACGAACGCGTTCCTCGCGCCGGTACGCGAACGCCGGGCGCGCATCGAAGCCGCGGACGTCACGTCCATTTTAGCGCGTGGAGCCGAGCGCGCGCGCGCCGTCGCCGCCGAAACGCTGGCCGACGTGAAAGCCGCGATGCAGGTTTAGGTAAAGCGTGGCAAGACCGCACGCATGCGTTCGACCGCCACGGCGATCTTCTCGAGCGAATTCGCGTATGAGAAGCGCATGTAACCGCGGCCCGCTTCACCGAAACACGAACCGCCGAGCGCGGCGACGTGACCCTCTTCGAGGAGAAACGAGGCGAGTTTGCGATCGTCCCGCGTGATTGCGCTGACGTTCGGAAACGCATAGAACGCACCCGGCGGCATCTTGCACGTCACGCCCGGCAGCGAATGTAAGCCTGCGACGATCGCGTCGCGGCGCGATCGGAACTCGGCTACCATCGCCGCGACGTCGTCGTCGGGACCGGTCAGCGCCTCCACGCCCGCGGTCTGAACGAACGGCGCCACGCACGAGTAATTATTCTGCGCGAACATCACGACGATCTTCGCGATCGCGGCCGGCATCACGCCGTAACCGAGCCGCCAGCCCGTCATCGCATACGCTTTGGAGAAGCCGTCGAGCACGATCGTCCGTTCGCGCATCCCGTCGAGCTGGGCGATCGAGGCGAAGTCGCCCTCGTAGAGATTACGGCTGTAAATTTCGTCGGAGACGACGGTGACGTCGTGGCGCAGCGCGAGTTCGGCGATCGTTTCGAGGTCTTCGCGCGTCAGCACGCCGCCCGTCGGGTTGTGCGGCGAATTTAAGATGAGCAGCTTCGTCCGCTCGCTCATCGCCGCGGCGAGCCGCTCGAGATCCAATCGAAAATCGGCGGCTTCGAGCAGCGGGACCGGCACGGCACGCGCTTGCAAATAATCCGAACACGATTGGTACGCGGGATACGCGGGATCCGCGAAGACGACTTCGTCTCCCGGGTCGAGCAGCGCGCACATCACGTTCCAGACCAGCGGCTTGAGCCCCGGGCTGATGACGACGTTCTCGCGCGAGAACGGCGCCAGGCCGCGAAAGCGCGCCGCGTAGGCGGCGACCGCGTCGCGCAGCTCCGGACTGCCGGCGGAGGGCGCGTAGTGCGTGCGGTTCTGCTCGATCGCGGCGATCCCGGCGCGCTTGACGTGCGCGGGCGTTTCGAAATCGGGTTCGCCGATCTCCAAGTGCACGATGTCCGCGCCGAGCGCTTCGAGTTCGCGCGCCCGCGCGAGCGCGATAAAGGCGCCTTCGCCCGTTATCCGAAGCGCCGCCGCCGAGGGCCGGATCTGATGTGCGATCATCGTGTCTCCTTTCGCCCCGCCGCGCTTACCGCTCCCGCAGGCCGGCCGCCCGGTTCCGGCGAGCAGTTACGGCGGCAATTTCTTATGGAAGTAGCCGGCGAGCATCTTCCGCGCGACCGGAGCCGCCGTGTTCGCACCGTAGCCGCCGGAGCGCTCCATAAAGACCGCGAGCGCGATCTGCGGCGCGGCCGCGGGGGCGTAGGCGACGAACCAGGTGGTGTTGGGACCGGAACCGCCGTCGGTCTCCGCGGTCCCCGTCTTGCCGCCGTACGGTAATCCGGGAACGTCTTCGCCATAGGCCGTGCCCCACGGCTGCGTCACCTGTTCCATGCCGGCGCGCACTTCGCGTAACGACTCGGCGGTCACGGGGACGCGGCGGATGACCTCGTGCGTAAAGCGTTTCACGACGCGGCCGCGAGCGTTTCGAATCGCCTCGATGAAGTGCGGCCGGTAGAGCGTACCGCCGTTGACGACCGCGGCCGCGACGTTCGCCATCTGCAACGGCGTCGCTTGCATCGCGCCTTGGCCGATCGCGAGCTGACAGACGTCGCTCGGTTCCAAAGGCAATCCGTAAACTTTCATCGACCAGGCGTTGGTCGGCCAATTGCCGGCGTATTCGCCCGGGATATCGACGCCGAGCGTGTGGCCGAGACCGTAAGCGAGCGCGAAGCGGCGCAGCCGCGCGTGCCCGAGGCGGTAACCGAGCTGGTAGAAATAGCCGTCGGACGAGGCCGCGAGCGCGTGCACGAAGTTCGTGGTGCCGAGGCCGCCCGAGGCGATGTCGCGGAACGTCACGCCGTGACAATTCCAAGCGCCGGAATCGTAGAGCACCTGATTGGTGCCGATGACGCCGCTCGTAATTGCAGCCGAACCCGTTACCATCTTAAAGGTCGACCCCGTCGGGGTAGCGGCCGCGATCGCGCGATTGTAGAGCGGCCGCAGCGGGTCGTTCAAGTATGCGGCGTACGTCGACTCCTTGATGCCGTTCGTGTATTCGTTCGGATCGAAGTTGGGATAGGACGCGGGCGCGAGCGGGGCTGGTTCCGTGCGGTTGGGGGGGGCCGGCGTCCCCGCGCCGGCGCAATTTGCCCGCCGCGCGCAGTTGGTCGCGCAGCGCGTTCTCCGCGAGCTCCTGCAAGCGCCAGTCGATCGACAGCACGAGGCTGCTGCCGGGGATGGGATCGACGGGTCCGAGCCGGCGCACGAGCTGCCCCTGCGCGTTGACTTCGATCTGTTCGCCGCCGGGCGTACCGCGCAAGTACGAATCGTACTGTTGCTCGAGGCCCTCTTTGCCGATCACGTCGTTCGCGAGGTAGCCCTTACGTTTGAGCGCGGCGTATTCGTCTTCCGTGATCGCACCGACATAGCCGAAGAAGTGCGAGCCGAGTTTGCGATACGGATAGTCGCGCACCGGCTGCGCTTCGAGATCGAGGCCGGGCAAATTATCTTGCGCTTCCGCGAGCCGCGCCATCTGCGTGCTCGTGAGATCGCCCGCGAGCAGCACGGGCCCGTAGGGCTCGTACGTCGCGACTTGCTCGAAGTCGGCGTACGTGACGCCGCGATGGTGCAACAACCGCTTCCAGAGCGCGGGCTCCGGGACCGCGAGCACCTCGGCGAGCGTCCGCATCGTCTTGGCGATATCGCGCACGTCCGAGGGAATCATCGCGCAGACGAACGACGGCCGGCTGCGTACGAGGACGACGCCGTGCCGGTCGAGCATCTGGCCGCGCGGCGCCGCGACGGGGATGCGCCGGATTTGATTCGCACGCGCGGCGGCGGCGTATCGCGCGCCCTCGAGCAATTGCACTTGCGTCAGGCGCAGCACGAGCAGCGTCAGCGCGGCGAGCAGCAGGATTACGAACGCGACGATCTTCCACGTGCCGCGCGGAAAGGGGCGCGGGCCTTCAGCGACCGTGCGCACGGGTCCCCATCAGTAGCGGCCACGAGCGTAACGCGATGAAAGCCACGGCGGCGTCGAGGACGGCTTGCCAGAGCACGACGTGCACCTGCGATGGTTGCAAGCCGATCCCGCGCCCTTCGAATTGCATGACGATCGCAAACGCGGCGTAGCGCACCAGGCCGAGCAGCGCGACGCCCGGCACGAGCGCGAGCGGCAGGTCGGCGAGCCACGTTCGCGCGAGGCGTCCCGCGAACGCGCCCGCCAGCGCCGTCGCGAACGTCCAAGCGATGCCGGTCGAACCCGCGAGCGCATCCTCCGCCGCGCCCGCGATCAAGCCGAAGGTAAAGCCGAGGAGCGCTCCCGTACGAACGCCGTACCAGCCGACGACGAGCAGTACGAACGACACGACGGCGCCGCGAAAGGCGACGAGCGGCAGCAGCGTCGCTTGCCGCACGAGCGCGCCGCCGCGCGCCGCGGCCGTGCGC
>CAXUFI010000056.1:0-11499 GCA_964250245.1 uncultured bacterium | reverse complement strand
GCTCGACGCCGTGCACGAGTCGCAGCTGCGCGAGAATCATCGTTCCGAATTTGCCGGCACCGATCAGTGCGACGCGGATCGGCGTGTCGGCGCGGGCGGCGAGCGCGGCGGCGAGATTCATGGCGACTCCTTGATTTCAGGTTCCGCAGAGTCCGGCAATCGCTAAGGATCATTCTTCCGTGGTGGCTACCTTAGCACGAACGCCGGCTTCTCTTTCTTTAGCAGAATTGACCGAAGTGGTCAATGGTTAACCAAAGACCAAAAAGAGTTGTTTCCGAGCGCTATGCGGGAACTGCACATATGACTTCACGCGGTCGCCCGAGCGGGATCGGATCTTGAGCGAGGTCCTCGCTTATCGCGGGCTGCTCGACGGCGTTGCCGACCGGATACGCACCCGCATCTTCTCTGGCGACCTCGCGGATGGCGAACGCATCATCGAGCGCGATCTCGCGGCGGAGATGGGCACGAGTCGCGGCCCGGTGCGCGAGGCGTTGCGCATGCTCGAGCAGGAAGGTCTCGTGATCTCGACGCCGCGGCGTGGCACGCGCGTCGCTTCGCTCACGCCAGAGAACGCGGTCGAGATCCTGGCGATTCGCGAGGCGCTCGAGCCGGTCGCCGTCCGGTTTCTCATGGAGCAGAACCAGCCGGAGCATTTTCGGCAACTCGAGTCGATCCTCACGCAGCTCGAAGATGCGGCGCGCGGCGGCGATTGGCAGCGCGCCATTCGGCTCGACCTCGATTTCCACGGGCTCATTTTCGAACTTTGCGGCCAGCGCCGGCTGTTACGGATCTGGCAGAGCCTGCGCACGCCGATGCTACAATTATTCGGTAAACTCAGTCACTACTATCGGACGATCGACGAAGTGCCCGCGCGGCATCGCGCGCTGTTCGAGAGCATCGCTTCGGGCGAGATCGCCCGCGCGCTCGCGCACTCGGCCGAACACGTCGTCGCTTTTCGGGAGTCGCTACTTTCGAATTTAGGGGCGGATGAGGGGGAAACGTTTTGAGCGATCCCAAGATAAGGGCGAGCCGCGATCTGGCGTCTCTCTAGTCCGCGCTCTGTCAGCGCAGCTAACGGCATGATGAAGGACGAATTCCTCGCTCTCTAATTCGCCGGCGTTGAAGCCCAGCAAACGAAATGAGCGAAAGGCAGTCTGTCGGCGCTCATTGGGCGACGTGCAACGTAGACGACAACATGAGACTGTCGAGCATCGTTGAAAATCTGGTTAGGTGCCGAGACGCACCAAAACCTGCGCGGCGCGTCAGCCGCTCTGTGCCTAAGCCTCGCATAGTTAGTCGCATGCTCACGCCGGCCGACCAGAGGAAATCGTGATACCCATCTCTATTGAACAAAAGCAGCAATGGCGACGAAATACTAGATATGAGCTGCACTCTAAGGCGCGGACTTCTTGTAGCGCTCGCGGTCGTTTTTACCCTCACGATAACGGCGGCGCGCGCCGGCAGCGGCTTCGACGGTACCTTCACGCACGTCGCCCGCGGGTCCGTTGAATATTTCTCGTTAACGCAAACAGACAATGAGGTCGCTGGATTCTTTTACTCTGTCGTCGCGGATCCATCAGGTGCAAATGGTCTCAAAGAAGCCCGCACCAACGTCTCCGGCGCTACCGACGGAAGCCGCGTGAACTTTCGCGAGGGCGAGGGAGCGTTTTCAACTACGCTAGGATGGATAGCACGCCCGTCCGGTGACGGATTCGACCTTTCATATCAGGCAGAAGGCGGCTATCTTGTCAGGAATCACTTTCACTCTGTCTCAACGGAGGATCTCAATAAGTCGATCGTTACGCTCCGTAGTACCGTCTATATTGAACGCGCCGTTCAAGCGCACTTGCAACAGCGCGCGCAGGTGCAAGCCGAGTATGACGACGCATTGCAACGCCTGAAGTCTGCGGTCGCCGATCGTCCTCCGCTTGTTATCGCGATCGCGATAGCTCAGCAGCGCATTCAAAAAGCTCAACAGCAGCAACTCGTAGCTAACGATGCTCTCGTTAAGGCCAACGCGGCCGTCGATGAAGCAGACCGAGACGCCGATGCCGCCGCGGATACGGCACAGACTCCCGACGAACGTCAGCATGTATCCGACCTCCGACAATTAGCTCAGCGCGACAGGGCGTTTCTTAACGGACGCTAAGCGGCCAAAACACTCGCAAGCGCTAAACCTTAAATTTTTGCGCAGGCGAGTGAGCTCGATCCGGACGAACGTTGGGCCGGTGCTGCAATACGTCGTAGCACGGTAGCCGATAGTTTGATTTACGTTAAAGCGTTCCTTACGCGACTGGTCGAGCCTCACGTTGTGCCGTGACTCCGTCGCGCGTTAACTACTCGTTAATGACGAACACTGTTTCTTTCGTAAGGGCGCGCGCGCGCACGGGCTCCGCTATAGCTCCCACCGGTTCACCCTTTCACGTAATCGCGCTCGCGACCTCGCGTGGCAAAAGTTCAGCGCGGGATCAGACGGCGCGAGATATCGTCGACTAACGCTGCGCCGGTGGCTGGATGAAGATATGCGAATCTTCGCTGCTCCGCAGCCGATAATTCGCTTCCAACTGACGCATTGCCTCACGCGCCTCTTCGAGCGTCGCACCGGCCGTCACTCCGTCGCGCGCTAATTCCTCGTCGACTAAGACGAACAACGTCTCTTCCGTTAGCGCCGGCGTTTGCGCGGCCGGTACGCCGCTCGCGAAGGTCTGCTGCACCGCCCAGCCCTGTCGCGCGATCACGTCGGCAATGACGGCGACCCGCTTACGCCGGCCATGGTCGCGTTCCCACAACAGCGCCGTCAGCGCACGCTCGGCGCGGCCGGGAACGAAGAGCGGCCGTACCTCATCCGGCCCGATCTGCGCGGCGAGGCAGCGGCAGAGATCGTCGACGGTCCACAAGCTGACCGCATGGGCCGTTAGTTCGGCGTCGAGCGAGGCGTCGTTACCGAACGCCGGGCCGAGCAGCACCGAAAACGTCGCGTCGTAAGCGGCTCGAAACTTTGCCGCTTCTTCCGCTCGCGGGTTGGTGACGACGCCGTCGGCTTTCGCCGTCTTACACTCCAGGATCGCGCGATAGCCCACCGTACCGAGCGGCGCCGCGAGCACACCGTCGGGCGCTCCGTTACCGCCGACGTGCTTGGCGACGAAGCCGAGCGCGGCGAACGCCTCGCAGGCCGCGACCTCGAAGGCTGCGGGATCGGTGCCCGTCGACGTTTCGCGCAATCGCTGCGCGAGCGCCGCGGCCGTCGCGGCCGGTAACCAGCGCGGCAACGGCGCGAGCTCGATCGCGGGCCACGTATCTTCCGGTTCGTTGAGCCGGAAGATAGAGGTGTTCTCCGTCTGCACGATCTGCGGGATCCGGCCGGCACCGAGCGTACGCATGACGTACTCGTGCAGCGCCGTGTAGACGTATTTTCTGGAAGTCGAGGCCGGTAGCAATCGACGCATTATCGCTTGTGCCACAATGTCATCGGCATCGTGCGCTTTTCCGTCGGCTAAAATTTGCAGCGCGGCCGCGATGATGTAGCCCGCCGGCGTCGGCTCCGCCGCCGCAAGGGCTACTTGCACGCGCGGGAGCGCAGCGTCGGCCTCACGCGCACCGAATATCTGCGCGCCGATCTCCGACCGCAACTTCGCGAAGACGTCGCCGAAGAGTCGCTGATACTCGGCAAAACCGTCAGCGGTCACGCTGCCGTTGGTAACGACCGGCAGATCTTTCCAAGCAACCGGAATGGCAACTTGGAGGCCGGGCGTTCCCCGTAAGGCATATGGCAGCAACGAGCCCATGCCGACGTGATTCGACTTCGTGCCAAGCGAAATTCGGTTGCCGCGATCGGCAATCCGTGGCGCGACCGTCAACTGCGCCGGGTAGCGCTCCGCGAGTCGTGCCGCGAAGGCGTGCAGCCACGCACCGAGCCGATCGTAGCGGGGGCCATCGTCGAGCGGGATCCAGAGTGCGATGCCGCGGAATCCGTCGAGCACGGGAATCGATTGCAAGCGTTCTTGCAATAGCGCGTCGCGCACGAGTTCGGCCGCCGCGACGACGCTCGCATCGGGGACGTTGCCGCTCGGTGCGAGCAGGAGACGGGCGAAACCCGCGCGCTGCGGATCGTCGAGCGTCGGGGACCACGACAGCAATTCGACGGCGAAGCGGCCGGCGACGAGCCACGTCACGTTATGCGCGTTGAGCCGCACGTACGCGTGCGAGCCGGTCGCGGTGCGCACCGCGGCGGTCGATATCGTCTCCGGCGCATCGTCGAGCGACTTATGATAGACCGGGTCGCTCCCGAGAACGTCCGGGTAGGTGGCGTAAAAGATGGGCGTCTCACCGAAATGCCGCGTGAGCCAATCCATCGCGCGGCCGTAATGGGCTTCGATGTGCGCGTGCTGTGGCTTCGTGATGAGCGGCGGGCCGGTCACGGCCTGATCTGACATGAACGTCCGTTCGTTCGCGTCGGAGGTATTACTTGCTACCACTTGTCGTGGCGGTATGACGAGAAGTCACGGGCACGAACGGCTTGCAAATGTGTCAGGCCACAAACGGCTACCTTGCGCGAAGCACGTTGGGAGCAACGCCGGTTGCCGGCTCCGTTTCGGGCGCTTTTCCGATCCGGCGACGTTGCCGCCCGACTTCGTGGCCGGGCTTCGGCGCAGCGCGATTTACGGAGCGCTTTACCGAACATCGACGTCGCGCTCGATGCGCTACGCGACTTCACGCATGCTCGAACACAGCCTGGTCGCCAGCACCGCGGGACGCTCCATCCTGCCCCCGAAGATGTCATCGTACGCGGCTACGACGATGCAAAGTTCGGCCGGCCCTCGAACGAACCGGTCGTGGAACGCACGATTCCGTTGCCGGTCGTGGCGACGGTCGCACCGCCTTACAAACATCCGCTGTCGATGTTGCGCCAATACGCGCCGCACTCGCTCGCGCGCCGCGCGTGGGACGCTACCAAAGATCGGTTTGCCGGAAGCTGCTTCGAGGTTTTCGAACGGTACGCGCCGGGCTTTACGGGCAGCGTCATCGGCTCGGCGGCGCACGTGGGCGATGGCGTCATGAGAGCCGCCGCATGACGTCCGTCGTTTGGCTCAAACGCGATCTTCGCATCGCCGATCATCGTCCGCTGAACGAAGCCGCGCTCCGCGGCCGCGTTATCGTGCTCTTCGTATACGAAACAGATCTCATCGCGGAGCCGACGACCGATCCATCCCACTACACGTTCATCGACGAATGTTTGGCCGAACTCGAAGTCGCGCTCGCACAGCGGGGCGGAGCGCTGACGTTGCGACACGGCACGATGCCGGGGATCCTCTCCGCCTTGTACGATGAAGTCGGAGGCTTCGAGGCGCTCTACGCTCACGAGGAAACCGGCGGCGCCGTCGGCTTCGCGCGCGACGAACGCGTGCGGGCCTGGTGCGCCGAACGCGGGATCCCTTGGCACGAACTGCCGCAGTTCGGCGTGTTTCGGCCGGTCCGCACGCGCGACGGTTGGGCGCGCCGCTGGGATGCGCGCATGTCCGAAACGCTCGTCACGCCGCCCGGCCGGCTCGAGACGCCGACGCTAGCACACGGCGCGCGCCGCACGCTGCGCGAACTCGGGCTCGTGCCGAAAAGAAAGCCGGAGGCGAAACCGGGCGGCGAGTCGCTCGGGCGGGCGGAACTCGCGAGCTTTCTCGCCACGCGCGGGGTCGATTACCGGCGAGACATGTCGAGTCCGGTCGCCGGTTGGAACGGCTGCTCGCGCCTCTCGCCGTACATCGCCTTCGGAGCGATCTCGATGCGCACGGTCTATCAAACGACCGTCGCGCGCGTAGCCGAGGTGCGCGAACGGCGCGCCGCGGGCGAGCCGGTCGACACCCGCTGGTCCGGCTCGCTTACATCATTTCTCGGACGGTTGCACTGGCACTGTCACTTCATGCAGAAGCTCGAAGACCAGCCGTCGCTCGAATTCGTCAATCAGGCGCGTGCGTTCGACGGCCTGCGGGAGAACGAGTTCGACGAAGCGCGCTTCGGCGCGTGGTGCGAGGGTCGCACGGGATACCCGATGATCGACGCGTGCATGCGAGCGCTGCTCGCCGGAGGGTGGATCAACTTTCGCATGCGCGCGATGTTGATGTCCTTCGCGTCGTATCACTTGTGGCTGCATTGGCGTCGTACGGGGACGTATCTGGCGACGCAGTTTCTCGATTTCGAGCCGGGCATCCATTGGCCGCAAACGCAGATGCAGAGCGGCGTCACGGGCATCAACGCCATCCGTATTTATTCGCCGGCGAAACAGGCGCGCGACAACGATCCGACGGGCGTCTTCATCCGGCGCTACGTGCCGGAACTGGCGGACGTTCCCAACGCGTATCTCGCGGAGCCGCACCTCATGCCGCCGCTTGTGGCAGCCGCTTGCGGCTTTCGCATCGGCGTCGACTATCCGCAACCGATCGTCGACGAGAAGGCCGCCGTCGCGCAAGCGAAGGAGCGCGTGTACGCGGTACGACGCCGAGCTCAAACGCAGAGCGAGGCGCAGGCCGTCTATCGTAAGCACGGCAGCCGCAAACCATCGCCGCCGCGTCGCCGCACCGCATCGAAGAGCGACTGACGCCGTAGGGCGACGCGATTTACCCCTGCTACGTTACTGCAAAGCTCTCACGGCTCGTACTTATCGTGCGCCACGTCATGTCATCACCCCGGCGTTCACGCGATCGCGCTTTGAATCCGTGGCACAACACGCACACAATCTAACAATTACTGGTTCGGAACAGCCGCATCTATCATCACCGTGCCGGTCCGGAAGCCGGGCATCGCACATCGCGCATTGCGCTTTCGATTCGGCGCTGCGTCCGGTTTCTCAAGCACATACGAAAAGCTGCAACGTCGTTCCGGCAAGCTTCGAAGATGGTTCGGCAAGGGTCCGATCGCGTCGCCTTTGCGGACGCCTTATTCGGGTGAGCGGCCGTTACGCGCTTTGTAGATGTTGTAGGCAAGTCCGAACGCGAGCACGCCTCCCACGCACCCCCGCCAGGGCATATGCGGTGGCCAAGCGACCAATACCAATTGCACGACGCCCGCCACCACGAGAAGATGTCCGAAGAAGATCGGCAGCCGAGGTGGCGCGAGCACCTTCCCCGTAAGCGAACGCGGCAGCACCTTATTTTTCATTTTGCCCGCGGATGAGGATACTCACCTACGCCGCCTCCGCCGATATCGTCGCTTGAGTGGATCGAGTAAGCCAGGGATGTTCTCCGGTGGGTGTCCACGACACACATTGCGGCCTCCTGCAGAGTTGCGGGTGCGTGGCACGCGAACCGCATCGTTTCGCACGCGTCGGCTTGCGTAGACGGATAGTAGGTGGCGCGGCGGCGCTGGTTCGATGAATATCTCCAAAGGGACGTTCGATGTAGGGGCCGGGGTAAGGTGAAGCCACCCCCGCCGTGTTCAGGCGAAGCCACCTCCGAGCCGGGCCGGCGGCTGACAATGGCGGAGGCCCCTGAAGACGACAGGTGCTTTCGCGGATCCGATCGGAGAGTCTGCAACGCGTGGATAGCCAAGCGCTCTCAGCGTGGGCGGCAAGCCTTCGCGAGATCTGACGGTTAGCGTAGCGGCAACAGCGCGGGCTCCGAAACGGAAGATCGAATCGGTAAGGTGGACGTCGTCGTTCAACGAGCGGCCTGCCCGCGACGATCGATACGAGCCAACGCGGGACGCGACCGCGCGCCGGGCGGCATCGCCGCGAAACGGTACCGACCCGCTCTGCAAGAGGGTTCGGGCGGAGTCGTCGGAGCGGGCGAGCGCCTTTACGCGCCAACCTGTCGCGACGGCCTCGCGGACCACGTGTTGTCCGACGAAGCCCGAGCTTCCGAGAACCACGATCGCTGAATCATTGGTGAGCATACGTTATTTTGCTATGCCGAAGCCGTCCGCTAAGAGGTCGACGGTCGTTCGGTAGGGCGTAAGTCATAACGCCGCGCTCGAGCGCGCCGATCGTTTCGATACGGAGCTTCGCACCTTCCGCGAGCGTCTCTTGCGAGAGGCCCTGCGGCCAGGCGCAAGCGGCGCAAGACCGCGCCGACACCTTCGGCCGAGGGCGGACCGGCAGTCACCGTTCGGTCCGCTTTCTCGCAGCGTACGGGTCGCCATAATGCTGCGGGTCGCCGCTCGGCACACTTGGGCATGAAAAGATCGACGCTCCTCACAGCCCTGGGATGCACGCCGCTCTGGGCGACTTGTGCGCGGGCGCGCCTCTTTCCCCGTCGCAAAACGCCGCGAGCGAGCTCGCGCAGCTTCGTCGCGACGTGGAACGTCCACGACGCCCCGAATTCGACATGACGTTTGCGCCCCGAAGCCGACTTCACCGACAAAGGGTCGCGTCGAGCGTATCGTACGATTCGTTCGCGAGCGGTTCGTTACCGGTCGTCGCGGCCTGGTTCGCTCGGGAGACACGATTCCCAAGAATCTTCGCGTTCGTGAAAGCGTACCAGGCCTTATTACGATCGCCATGCTCTGCCGAATTCTCGAGGTCTCTGAAGTGGTACTACGCTTGGGCCAAAACGATCTCTGTCGTTGAGAGCGCCGGCGAATGCGCTGATTGCCGATCGCATCGAAGCGATTCATCGCCAATCGCGATCGACGTATGGGCGCCCAGAATCGATGCCGAACTTCGGAAAGACGGTATCCGTCTCGGCACCGAACGACTGGCTCGATTGATGCGCGAACGCCACTGTTACGGGGCTTTCGCGGCGAAAGTCGATCGTCACTACCGTGCGCAATCGCGACGCGCGGCCGGCGCCGGATCTTGTCGCTCGGAACTTCACCGCAGATGCACCGGACAAGCTGTGGGTCCCGGATATCACGTACATTCCGACGTGGTCGGGCTTCTTATTTCTCGCCGTCGTCATGAGTGTTTTCAGCCGCCGCGTAGTCGGCTGCTCGAGGCAAACCACATGCGCAAAGAGCTCGTCGTGGAAGCGCTCGACATGGCAATCTATCGACGCAAACTAAAATCGGTCGTCCATCACTCCGGCCAAAAATCGCAGTACACGTCCATCGCTTTTGGAAAACGATGCAAAGAGGCCGATATCCAACCTTCGATGGGATCTGTCGGCGATTGCTACGTAAACGCAATGTGCGAAAGCTTCAACGCGACCCTCGAATGCGAGCTCCTTGCAAAGCATCGCTTCAAGACGCAGCGCGAGGCTTCGCTCGCTATCTTTGACTTCATCGAGGCCTGGTACAACCCGCGTCGACGCCATTGCGCCCTAGGTTATCTCTCGCCGATCAATTACGAGCGCCGGATGGCCGCAGCGGCGTGAATGTCAAACCACCAACCCTCTACGGAACCGACCCCAACATCATGCTGTCACCCGAGCACAAAGTAGGACAGCGCTTTTAGCCCTGCTTGCCTGCAAAAGGAGGAGTAAGTAGTTAGGGGCTAGTACGTATGCCTAAGTAATGGAAGCGTCCTTTTCGAGTTGCTACGGTATTCCGCGCGGCCCATGCGGCTTGGAGCTAGTACAAAGCGAAGCGATCGGATGGACGTCTATCTATGCGGCAGCCTATCATCACGAGGGTCGGACGGACGAGTTCGAGACGATAACGACTCCTCGTCAAAAGCTGCTCGTCATCACGAGCGGCACTGCCGAGTTCGATGTTCGGCTGCGCGGAACGTGGCGCAGGCTCGTTCGAACCGCAGGTTCGACCAGCTTACAGCCCGCCGGCAGCTTCCGCACGCAACGATGGCGCGCGATGAGCACCAACTTCGAAACGGCGCAGCTTTACGTTCCAACAAGCTTCTTCTCGGCGGCTGCCGACGAGTACCGTCGAGCGGGTTGGAAATATCGCGAAGAGCCGCTCGACTCGACCGATCTTACGGATCCGGTTGTTGCGAGCGTCGCCGGCGCGCTCATTGCCGGCATGCGAGTCGGAGCGCCGGATATTTATGCGCAATCGACAGCGCAATTTCTTGCACTCCACCTGTTACGGCTCAAGAACCGGTGGCCGTCTGCCGAAGACGACCTTCGCCAAGCCGGTCAGCTTTCGGACCGGCGCTTGGCAAGCGTCACCGAGTACATCCGCAATCATTACATGGAGCAACTCTCGCTCGAACAACTCGCTCGCGAAGCCGGCGTAAGTCGGCACCACTTCGCGCACCTCTTCAAGAACCGCACCGGTATCGCACCGCACCGCTTCCTTACCAGCATCAGACTCGAAGCGGCATCGCTCAAGCTCGTAACCACGAATACGACCGTATCCGAAATCGCCCTTGCTTGCGGCTATTACGGCACCGCTCACTTTTCGTGGGCGTTTCGCCAGCGCTTCGGCCAGACGCCAAGTGCATTCCGGGCGGCGGCGCGCTCGAAGACTTCAAACGTATTTGCGGAGTAAGGTCCGATCGTCACTGATCCGGCTTATAAGAAGGCGCATCGAACGACAGCGCATATGCGAGCGCAGGGTCCGTCACTAGGCCTTAAATCGGTTGCGAGCGATAGCATGTTAGGCGCAATTACGTTGGCTGCGCAATCGTATACCGTCCTATCAGCTCCATTGCACCTGGGCTACGTGTCGGATTACCTGGAAAACGGAAGCCACGTAACATATTCACATTCGCAAGCTTTTCCTCGGCTCCGAAAAACCCGAGGCGAGGGTCTATTAAACTTATCCGTGCGGGCCAATAGCAAGGTTTGCCGATGCTGAGTCGCCATCGCGCAGCCATCTACTCTTCAGCAACATGTGTAGGCTCATGCCTAGATACGGCCAGCGGAAGCGCCGCGATGGAGCTAAACGAAACGAAGCAACGCGACGGTAACCGCGCAGATTATCTATAAACTAAGGTAACAGCGACGTTGCCCCGGCTTGCGTTACCGTTGCTCTATGCCGGCAAACGCCAGGCCATTCCGCACGAAGTAGACGCGGCGGCGTTCCAGGCGGTCGGGAAGACCTTCGCGATCGTCGCCTTGACGCCGATACTTACGCCCGGCCGCGGTTACGCCGGCGCAGATCGCGCCAAGCCGCTGATCGAGACCATGCGTTTAGCTCCGGCTTGCTTCATCTGATACATTTCGCTGTTGGCTTCCACGAGAACTTGCTTCGCAGACGTATAGCCCGTCCGATCTACGATGATACCGATACTCAACGATATCGTGATCGCGGCCTCTCCGATCGCGATCGGGCTCATGAACGCGCGGTCGATTCGCTTGGCGATTTCTCGCACGTTAGCGACGCTCTGCGGGTGCACCAGCAAGACGACGAATTCGTCACTGCCGTAGCGGGTTACCGTGTCTCTTTCGCGAACGAGCGCCGAAAGCTTCGTAGCGACGCTTTTGAGACTCGTCCCCGGCTGCATGGCCGAGCGTCGTTGATCGATTTGAAATCGTCGACGTCGATAAAGAGCAATGCGAAGCGCGGTGTCCGAAGAGTTGCCGTTCGAGCAAATCGACGATCGCGGCACGGTTCGGCAATGCGGTAAGGTAATCGTGCAGCGCTCCGTGCTGAAAATGCTGCTCGCGGTTGACC